>JAIPIT010000096.1 GCA_021734505.1 Fidelibacterota bacterium
TGATCATCAACAGCTGATGTGTCATGAGTGATCATGACAATTGCGATATCTTTATTAAGAAGTTTTAATATTTCAGAGAGGTTGCCACGTGACTCCGAGTCAATAAAAGTCGTTGGCTCATCAAGGAAAAGCACTTTAGGATCTTGAATAAGGGCTCGGGCGAGAAGTGCCCGTTGTAATTGACCGCCTGATATTTCTGAAATTGACGAATATGCGATTTCTTTAAGTGAAAAACTTTCAATTTGCTTTTCAATGAGGTCTTTATAATCCTTATAACGACGCTTCAGAGGATGGTAATCTCCAATAAGTCCGGTTTCAATAAAATCATAAACTCTCAGAGGCATTTGTTTATCGAAGGTGGTAAATTGTGGGACATAACCAAATTCAGGTCGCTTGATATGATGATAAATGATCTTACCGCTTTGTGGCTTTAATAATCCCAACATGCATTTAAGGAGCGTTGTCTTACCGCCGCCATTGGGTCCCATGATCACAAGGTAATCACGTTCATAAAGAGGTAAGGAAATATCGGTCAGAATCTCTTGTTTCCCATCAAATGAGAAATGAAGATGCTCAATTTCCATAAGCGGTTTTGGTAACATAAATCCTCAATTGGCTTTAAGTAAAAAACCCGGTTTGAGTGCCGGGCTTTTTATATTTATCCGGGTATCCGGCAGAGATTAAATCTGTCCCGAAAACCTATTTTTTCTTTTCATCTTTGCTTTTGAAATAATGTCCCCAAGCAATAAGAATGGGAGCGGCCACGAACATAGATGAGTAAGTACCGACGATCACACCGACCACCATAGCGATCGAAAAACCGAAAAGTACTTGTCCACCAAAGATAGCCAGGATCAAAACAACGAAGAAAGTTGTCAATGAAGTGATGATCGTTCTTGATAAAGATTGATTTACACTGAGGTTGATCACTTCCGGTAGCGGTTTGCCTTTATGGATCTTTATATTCTCACGAATACGGTCATAAACCACAATAGTATCATTTAAAGAATAACCCACAATGGTTAGGAAGGCTGCAAGTACAGGCAATGAGAATTCCCATTGGAAGAATGAGAAAAATGCTAAAGTGACAAGCACATCGTGGAGCAAGGCAACCACAGCACCGATAGCGAATTTGAATTCAAAACGAACAGTGATGTAGATCAAGATCAACAATAGCGCTATTCCAACGGCCTGAAGTGAATTATTGCGCATTTCAGCACCCATTTTCGGACCGACCTTATCGATCTGCAAAATGGTATTGTCAATACCAAGAAGAGCTTCTTTAAGAAGATCGTCTGAGTTTTCAGCATCATTTGCGTTGATTGTGATCATATACTCATTGGTTCCGGAGCTTTTGATCTCAGGATTTCCGAGATCTTTATCCGTAAACAAAGTACGAAGTTCCTCTGCAGAAATGCTTTTTTTGAATTCGATCTGCATTTTTGCACCGCCGGCAAAATCGACACCGAAGTTCAATCCCTGTACGAACAGAGAAATGATACCTGCAACAATGATCACGATTGAAAGGATAAACGCAAATTTGCGTTTACCGACAATATTAAAATTTGGATTTTTAAAGAATTGTAACACGGTTACCTCCTATATGCTGAGCTTGTTTAAGGGTTTTTTACCGTGTGTGAACGATGTGAAGATCGTTCTTGAGATAAAGTAACCGGATACAAAGTTAAAGATAATACCCCAGAATAAGGTTACAGCAAATCCACGGATCGGACCTGAGCCATATTGCCATAAAACCAGAGCGGTGATCAGGGTTGTCAGGTTTGCATCAAGAATAGTAACAAATGCTTTTGAATACCCATTGTCCACAGCAGAACGGATGGTCTTACCTTTGAAGAATTCTTCACGAATACGCTCAAAGATCAGCACATTTGCATCTACCGCCATACCCATGGTCAAAACAAGACCGGCAATACCCGGAAGTGTCAACGTCGCACGCAGGGAAGCGAGAATAGCCAGAACAAAGAAAATATTAAGAATTAGAGTTGATATTGCGATCGTTCCTGCACCACGGTAATAAACAATAATGAATATTGCGACAAGCATAAGACCTATCAACATACTCTTGACACCACGATTAATGGAGTCGGCACCCAAAGAAGCACCAACGGTTCGTTCTTCAATAATATCAATAGGAGCAGGAAGTGCACCGGCTTTGAGAACGATCTCAATGTCCTGTGCTTCATCTAAATTCGCAAAACCTTCTACGACAGTACGGCCATTGGGGATCTTGTTTTTGATCCGCGGCGCCATCTGAACTTTATTATCTAAAACGATGGCCATACGTTTGTCAACATTGGCACCGGTGAGGCGTGCCCAGGTTTTAGTTCCTTCAGAATTCATACGAACATTGACAATTGCCTGACCCATTTGTTCACTGGAAACACTTCCAAGTTCAGCTTTAGCTTCTTTAACCGCTTCACCTGTCATACCTGCTTCTCGATTAACAAAAAACAGTGTGTAAAATTTAACTTTTCCACCGTCATTGGTATCGACATCTTTAGTACGACCGGAAAAGAGGATACGCAGATCGTTGGGTAGGACTCGTTTAACTTCCGGATCGTTCAGGATCTTATTAACGGCATAATAGTTTTCAACCGGAACCCCGATATCCCAACCAAGATTTCTAAGTAAGGCACTAAAAGGTTTTTCAGCGGCTAGATTTTTATCAACAAGAACTGAAGAATCAGCCGTACCGGCATCTTTTTCATCAATTCCAAGAAGTTCACTTACTGAGATCTCAGTATCCGTACTGGTTGTATTTGATACAACAGCTGTATCTATCTGACTGATATCTTCGGGATTGATGCGTTTAACAGCAGCATCAATTCGATTAATAATATCTTGCGTATATTCTGCATCTTTTAAAAGAACGAATTCGAGCAATGCGGTACTGTGAATGATGTCCTTTGCGCGTTGAGGATCATCAATGCCCGCCAATTCAACGATAATACGTTTTTTGCCGACCAACTGAATGACCGGTTCGGATACACCAAATTGGTCAACACGGTTTCGGATGATCTCTTCAGCACGAATAACAGCATGTTCTGTTTCAGTTAACAGATTCGCTATCACTGATTTATTATCAGTTTTTCGCTCTTCAGAGGGGAAGTATCGACTGAGACGTAAACTATCTTCATCTGCCGTTTCCAGCATGATATCAAGATAATCCATTTCAGGATTCGCTTCAAACTTCGCATTTACATTGTCCATATAGTCGTAATAAGCTCTTGATTGATGTTGAGCTATATTTTTAACGAAAGCAGGTACATTTACTTCAAGAACAAGATGCATACCACCTTGAAGATCAAGACCACGCTTAATGATCTTTGATTCAAGGTCGATCAGCTTACCTTCATCTTGCAGTTCGATTTTTTCTGCGCTTGTCAGACGTTCATATTGCAGTGTCGGTACTAAAGAGTAAACCGCCCAAGCCAACAATACAACAACGATAAGATAACGCCAAATTAGCTTTTTAGACATACGGGATTGAACCTCCATATTCTGTTAATATATTACCCCTTGCTTTGTATGGGATAAAGTAATTCGTTTATAAACGAGCAAAGCTGTCAAATTTAACGGATGAATGCCTTAAAACAAAGAAAAAAGTATAAAGGGAATAAAACATAATATGTAAAACGAAAGATGTAAGACATAAATTCACTTACTTAAAAGCTACATTAAACAAGTGTGATACTTGTACAGTGAAAATAAAATTATTTACTCACATTTTATAATTACCCTAAACCCTGCACTTCTTTCTTCAGCACCTGATCTGCAAATTATAATAAATCCTTAAATCACTGAAATTCATATCGAAATTTAACAAAAATAAATAATTTCATCATTCCATAAAAAATATTAGATTACACGGCACTGTTAAAAAAGGGAAAACATGTCAAAAGAAAAACCTGTAATTATAATTGATGCCATGGGAGGCGATTTCGCTCCGGGTATAACTGTTGATGGTACCTGCCAAATGGCCGCGGAATCAAATGCACATTTTATTCTGGTAGGCGATGAAACCAGGATTAAGGCCGAACTTAAGAAACATTCATATAATGAAGAACAGATCAGTATTGTTCATACTCCTGAAATGATAACAAATGAAGATTCTCCTAAAACCGCGATCAGAGAAAAGAAAAATGCTTCTGTTCTTTTGGCTGCCAGAATGCTGAAGGAAGGCAAAGGTGACGCAATGGTCTCTGCGGGGAGTACAGCTGCTGTCATTCTGTCTGCTTCTTTATATATTAAGCGAATTCCGGGAGTTAAGCGGGCTGCAATTGGAACAGTATTTCCAACTTTAAAAGAAGATAAAACAAAAAGTCCGTATTCTGTGGTAATGGATGTCGGTGCAAATATCTGCAATTCACCCGATGATCTGGTCCACTATGCCTATATGGGCGTTGCTTACCTTAAAGAAGTGTTTAATTTTGATGATCCCACAGTTGGATTATTGAATATTGGTGCTGAAAGCCATAAGGGCAATGATACAATGAAAGAAGCATATAAACTGTTATCTTCCCGTTCTGATCTGAATTTCATCGGCAATGTTGAAGGAAATGATATAACAAACGGGAAAGCCGACGTTATTGTTTCTGAGGGATTGACGGGTAATATTGCGATGAAATCGGTTGAGGGAGTTGCAGAAAGCGTTAAGAAGCTCGCTAAAATGGCTTTAAAAGGTAAATTGATATGGAGATTGGGATTGCTGTTTCTTTCGGGTGGAATTAAAAAGATCATGAAAGTAGCCAGTTATGAAGAGTACGGTGGCGCACCGATCTTCGGTTTTGATAAGTTGGTAATAAAAAGTCATGGACGTTGTACGGCTTATGCCTATAAAAATGGACTCAGAACCGCTTTGGAAGCGATCGATAGAAATATGATCGGTTTTATGAGGGATTCCATATCGAAATTTGAAGCTGATAAAATTTCCGAATAGAAATTAATAATAAAATAAGTGTAGGGAACAGGCATTTATCGGGCGAAGCTCGAAGAGCGCAAACTGATGCCTTTTCCTTTTTATTTTTTCCTTTTTATTTTTTTGTTTCAAACGATCATTTATGGTAGAAAAATTATGTTTATGCCAAAATAAAAACAAATCATCATGAAGAATAATGTTTTGACATTGCTTTGTTTTCAATCATCAAATTCATGTGGGGATTATTCATCTCAATTACTGCCAAGAGACCTGAAAAATAGTGAAAAAAACAGAAAACTCATGTTTACTTTTATGAAAAAATATCATTAAATTCCTCTTTACTTTGAGAGTATTCTTGTCACTAAACAAGAAGGGAAGTGACCCCGATCAGATTAAGATGCGGGGGTCAGCTAATTGACGCGAGATCGTAGTGGTTCTCGCAGGTTTTGCTTATGATTTAAGGAGGAAAAAAAGAATGAGCAAACAGGAATTTATTAATGGTGTAGCCGCAAGAAATCCTCATCAACCCGAGTTCTTGCAAGCGGTAGTCGAAGTGGTTGACTCTGTATGGGATATTTACATGGATAATCCCATTTTTCAAGATGCAAGTGTTTTAGAAAGACTGGTTGAACCTGAGCGAACGATCATGTTCCGGGTGCCATGGGTGGATGATAAGGGAGTTGTTAGAGTTAATCGTGGATTTAGAATAGAATTCAATTCAGCAATTGGACCCTATAAAGGTGGATTGCGTTTCCATCAGAGTGTTAATCTTTCAATCTTAAAATTTCTTGGATTTGAACAAATATTTAAAAATGCTTTAACTACTTTACCTATGGGTGGTGGCAAAGGTGGATCGGATTTTAATTTCCGCGGTCGTTCCGATGGTGAAGTCATGCGCTTTTGTCAAAGTTTTATGCTCGAATTATATCGTCATATCGGTTCTCGGACAGATGTACCCGCAGGAGATATTGGTGTTGGTGCCCGTGAGATAGGCTATTTGTATGGACAATATAAAAGAATTAAAAATGAATTCACCGGCGTTCTGACCGGAAAAGGTATTACATGGGGTGGTTCCTTGATCCGTCCTCAAGCGACAGGTTTTGGAGTGGTTT
>JAIPIT010000097.1 GCA_021734505.1 Fidelibacterota bacterium
CTTACCAGCTCTATCAAATTGTATTTTGCGATCGTTGTCCGGGTCTCACCGTCAATGATATCATCAAGACGGGACATACCGCCTCTCTCGTCGCGAAGGCGTTTATAGAATAAAAGCGGATCCGTGATGCGCCAACGCGCATAAGTGTCAACCCATATATAACGTTTATCGCGGGTTGTGACCTGATTTGAATCGCCGCGCCATTCCAGAAAGCGTTTATCAAAAAAGTGTGACATTTCAATGAACGGGACCTTGAAATGCAGTCCCGGACTCGTGATCGTTCTAACCGGTTTCCCGAAACGGGTGATAATGGCTTGTTCCGTTTCGTCGACCACGAATAAGCCCAAACTTCCCACAACAATGATAATTAAGGCCACCAATGCAATAATGACAATATTTTTTGTTTTCATGTCGGCCTCCTTATTTATCCAGGTTTAGGAGCGGTAAAACTCCGCTGCCGGTTTCATCGATGATGTATTTCTTTTCCAGCTTTGGAAGCACTTCTCCCAACGTTTCCAGGTAGATTCGCTGCCGGGTGATATCGGGTGCTTTCTCGTATTCCTTGAACACCGCATTGAATCGTGCAATATCACCAAAGGCGCCGTTGATACGCACGGATGCATATCCTTCGGCTTCCTGTATGGTTTGTTCCGCCTGTCCCTTAGCTTTCGGGATCACACGGTTATACTCAGAACGTGCCTGATTTATGATTTTCTCACGATCCTGCTGTGCTTGGTTGACTTCGTTGAACGACCCTTTCACGGCATCAGGAGGGTTGATGTTCTGAAGAACAACCTGTTTCATACGGATCCCGTTCTCGTATTCATTGCATAAGTTCTGAAGTTTTTGTTCCACCTTCTGAGTGATTTCCAGGCGCCCGACGGTCAGGATCTCATTCAATGTCCGGTCGCCGACAACTTCCCGCATGATGGCTTCACTCATATCACGCAAGGTCGGTGTCGCGTTCCGTACTCTGAAAAGATATTTATAAGGATCTTCAATGCGGTACTGAATGATCCATTCGACCACCACTACGTTCAGGTCACCGGTCAGCATGACCGATTCGCTGCCGTAATTTCGGGAATACTGTGAGGTTACGCCCGCTTTTAATGTGCGAAAACCGAATTCTTCTTTCAGCTGCCGTTCCACTGCGACCTGGTAAACCTTGTCGATCAGCGGGATTTTCAGGTGCAGGCCCGGCATGGTGGTTTTCGTATATTTGCCAAATCGCAAGATAACGCCGACGTTCTCTGCCTGAACAACATATATCCCACTTGCAATGATAATGACAACAAGCAGTATAATAATGATATTCACAAATTTTTTGGCATTGAGCGTAACGCTTCTTTTGACTTCTTCTGCGTTTGCCATAATGTCCTCCGTTCTGACTTTGTTTGCTTTAATGTAAAAAATTATTTATCAATATGATATATATTTCGTAATTTTATCGGAAATGCAAGCATTTTCATAATAAACGGAGACCCTGTGACACAAGCCACACCCCTTGAACGCGCGCTGAATTGCGACAAATCCGTCTTTATCCAGGCATGCGCCGGTGCGGGAAAGACCTTTGCCCTGACAAAACGATACGCAGCCATTCTTGACGATTTTGCAAAAGCGATTGAGAATGGGGCGGATCCGGGGTCATACGATCATAAACAGATCCTTGTCATTACTTTTACAAAAAAAGCGACAGGTGAAATGAACCGGAGGATTTATGAGGATGTAAACACTTTGCTATCCGGTAATGAAATAAATGAATTCAAGGGAACAGGATTTTGCAATTTCCTTAGAACCAGTAAAAATAAAAATGTCCGGGAATTTACAGAACGTCTGAAAGATACCTTTTCACAAAATTCCATTTCAACCATCGACAGCTTTTGCGCAGGTATTTTAAGAGAATTCGCATACAAACTGGATCTCGATCCACAGTTCTTGTCCCAAGATGAGCATGACACCAAGAAATTATTAAATGAGACTATAGACAACTGGATCTCTGAAAAACTCATATTTTCATCCGAATATTTCAATGATCTGCTTGAAGAATTCAGCTTTTATGAGATCAAAGAGATCCTGAAGAGCATGTACGGATCGCGGGAAGTGCTGGACGAGTATATCAATGATTTTGAGACAAAATCCGAAGAGCAGATATGGAAAGACTGGCTGACAAGATATACACCCGGCGGCGAGATCGAGAATTTAGTTGCCACATTCGAAGCGATGTGGAAAAATGCTCTGGATTTATGCGTTAATAAAGAAGATGATCTATACAAAGGAGTTGAAGATCTCCATGCTGAATTGATAAAACTTGATAAGAGCAATCCACTTGAATATCGTACATTTTTAATTTCTGAAGTTTTTCGTAAAAGTATTTTTGTTACAGGAGGCGGAACATATCTAAGGAAAAAAACAGGTCAGGTTGGGAATTGGAAAGATAAAAAAGAAAGAGTAATGGGTTGGTTCCAGAATCTGAAGGATACTATTCCTGAAGATGAAATATTAAAAACACCAGGTCCTCAGGATAAAAAGATCATCCCGATCTTGAAAGACCTGATTATAAAATTCAATGAATTTAATGAACATTTTTCGGAGATCCGGAAAAAGCGTGATCTGCTTGATTTCTCTGATATTATTATATTGACGCATAGGCTTCTTGAAAAGCATGCTGATGTACGAAATATTCTCGGCAAACGCTACCGGCATATCATGCTGGATGAATTTCAGGACACCAACCCTTTACGCTGGCAGATCATTGAGATGATCCTGAATGCGGGCAATGATATCAAATTGTTCATTGTGGGGGACAGAAAACAATCCATCTACCGCTTCAACAATGCTGACGTTACCGTCATGGATACTGCTCAGGAAGTTGTAAACACTTTGGGTGGGGATATCATTGATTTCAATGACAATTACCGCTCTTCAGATAAATTCATCAACGAGGCAATCAATCCTCTGATGACTGATATCCTGAAAAAACCGAATGAAGATAGAGAAAAATACGAAGCTGTATTTGAAAACACGGAAAGCCAGAAAAATAAAGAAGGAATTAAAGAGACAACGATCGAAAGGATCTGGTGTGAGCATACCGGGGAAGACGAAGAGTATATTCCCGCTTTTCATACAGCCTATCAAGTTAAACGGTTGCTCAAAAATTATGAACACAGCAGGATCGATGAAAAACCGGATGAGCCATTGATCGGTGTCCTGCTTCGACGAGGTACAAAATTAGGTGAATATCTTCAGGCTTTTCATAAATGGCACATTCCCGTTTCGATCCTGGGAGGGAAAGATTTTTATACAACTCCTGCAGTCATGGATATTTTTTATTTTCTTTCAGTTCTAGATAATCCCCTTGATGACCATGCCTTGATAGGATTATTACGTTCCCCGTTTTTTGCTTTATCCGATCCGGCTATCAATAAACTCGCCCATCGTGGAAAGAATTCGGTTTTTGATACCATGAGCTCATATCCCGAGCTGCAGCATGTCTATCATGAGATCCTGATTTGGAAAGAATTGTCTAAAACAATGGCTTTGGATGAATTGATAGCAAAGGTTATCGATAGCGAGGACAGGGAGCTGGGGTATGTTTCGGAATTAATGCCCGAACAGCAGCTGGCAAATTTCGATAAGGCTCTGAATATTATAAGGGGCTTACAACGCAGCGGATTCTCACTCCATGAGATACGGGAGTTTTTACACTATCAGATAACAACCAAAGCCGATGAACCGCAGGCGATCTATCCCACAAAAGCCAGAGTGCAGATCCTGACAGTGCATAAAGCCAAAGGATTGGAATTTCCTATCGTGGTGATCCCCGAAATGAATACAAAAGGCAATAGCGATAAAAATAAATTTCGTTACGGCCGCAGCCATGGTCATCCGGAGATCTCATTGTCCTTATCAGATGATGAAAAGCCGGGTTTGCTTACACGCTTAAAGGAAATAACGAAAAACGAAGAAGACGCAGAGGATAAACGTGTTTTTTACGTTGCGGTCACAAGGGCTATTCATAAAGTCGTTTTATTGGGAGAGGGCGAAAAGGCTCTTGCCAACAGCTGGTGGGCAAAGTATACGCTGAACCATCCCGGCGACCCTGATAAAGGTGATCTGCTGCCGGAAAACTGGCCATCTAATATCAAAATTATAAATAAGAATACAGTCATTGCTCCAACTGATCGGAAAAATATTGAAACTCTACCCTGGAAAAATAGAACGCAATTTGATGAACCAGGAAAATACTTGTATCGCTCGCCGCATGATCTAATGGGTGAATCCGATGGATTTAATGGCGGTTCCGGAAGTGCGCATGGCGCTGTTTATGGAGATCTGTTCCACGCTTGCATGGAAAGAGGTTGGCTGGACGCCCGGCATCATAACAATGAGATCAGGTCGTTTGTTTCAAATCGTTATCCGGATCTCTCACAGGAAGAGCTGATGGCAAAACTGACACACTGGCTGGGGACGGTAAGATCCCATGAATTGGCTGATATTATTTTGGATCCTGCTATTGAAAAGTATCCCGAGCATAAGATCAAAGCCTGGCTGGGAAATGGAAAAGATGTCATGCAGGTTAATGGCACAATAGATCTGCTTTATAAAAATAATGATCAATGGGTTATCCTGGATTATAAAACCGATGCAGACAAACATCGTTTACCGGTCTATCGAAAGCAATTACAGAGTTATCAATGGATGGTCAAGCAGATTTATGGAATTGATGCAATAGCCAAAATATTTTTTGTTTCATTAAATGAAATCGAAGAAATAAAATGGAATAATTCATATTTCGATGAGCTTTCTTTTAACGGGACTTTTACTCCAGAATTACCGGATTCGCCGATGGACATCTCAAAACTGAAATCGGAGATCAAAGCGGGTAAACATTTGATCCTGTGTGCTTCAGCCCAGCATGAAGAGCAAGTTATCCTTGCGTTATCTTCAGAGGGATCTCTCCGTCCGGATATTAAGATCAGCACCTTAAGCAAATTTCTTCAGGAAAACTGTGAAAAAGGCATATCTCAGGATAGGCTTCGATTAATGATCCGTCATCGGAATCACGGCATGAAGAACGGTACTGCAGATCTTCTTGCAAAAGCACTTCGAGATGAAGAATTGAAAAAAGGTAAGATAAAGAGCGAATTCCATCAATATCTTGGGGATATAAAGTCTGCCCCGGAGTACCGTTCGGCAGCAGAACCTTATTATCAGGCAAGTGCAGACGGACAGCGTATCCTTCTTCTGGACGTTTATGCCGAGACCGAACTGGAAAAACATTTGATCCAACGCCTCAGTCATGAAACAGAGGTATTAAGACTATCGCTGAGTCCCGATAAAAAAACCGGGGAATATACTTTGCTGAAGTCTTTTTCTCCCAGGGAAGAAGTCCTTGCATGTGCAAAACACATTAAGGAAAATCGCACACGAGATGAGCAGGTTTTTATTGCTGTTGCTTCGATGGAAAAATATGCCCCGCACTTGGAACGACAATTTCCGGAATACGGGCTTAGAGCCAGATTTATCAGTCCAAGGTCATTATATGAAGTGCCGTGCATAAATCTTTTAATGAACTATCTCAAGTTATGTTCACAGGATAAAAAAGATAAACAAAAATGGTCTGATCTTGCCCCGGTGCTGTTGCACCCCATCATGAAAACAAAGGATCTTTTTTACGGTTTTGATAAAGATATAAGGAAACATCCCCTGGATGAAGGAACTGTGTCTGAGAGCGGGTTGAATATTTGCAATAAAACCTCCGATCTCTTAGAAAATGTACGGAAATTTGCAGATAGCCTTAAAAATGATGACGACCCCGATACTTGTAAAGCATGCGAATCATTTATCAAGTTACTTGAAAAGGTCATTGTCGATCTGACCCGGCTTGACCCAAAAACCGACATTAATACGATTTACAGAGAAATGGCCGAAAGAGTAAAAAGTGAAAGTATTCCACGACGTGACCAATGGAATGGGATCCCTGTTGTCGGGTTGCTCGACAGTCTGGGTGTTCATGCAGACAAGCTATACGTTCTGGG
>JAIPIT010000098.1 GCA_021734505.1 Fidelibacterota bacterium
ATGGTGTCGGTCCCGGTCTATCAAACCTCTATTCCGAAACAGATCGAATATATTCTCAATCATTCCGAAGCAAAGCTTGTGATCGCATCTTCCAAAGAACAGGCCGATAAGGTCATTTCGATCAAAAGCACTCTAAAATCAATAAAACATATGGTCTTGCTGGATAAGACCGATCTGGATGACAAATGGATCCTGGATTGGGATGATCTTCTTAAGAAAGGTGATCTTGCCAAAGTGGAATCCAAAACCTCCTTGCCGGAGGTAGCATCCAAGATCAAACCTGAAGATCTTTGGAGCATTATTTATACCTCGGGAAACTCAGGGAATCCCAAAGGCGTTATGATCTCTCAGTTCAATATGGCTGCCAATGTTCAGCAGTCACAGGCTGCCATCGGCTTTGAAGCGAACAAACGCTGGCTGTCTTTTCTGCCTCTGAGCCACAGTTTTGAACGTGTCACATCCCTTTTCAGTGCCTGGATCGGAGCTGAGATCTATTATGCGGAAAGCATTGCAAAGGTATCCGAGAACCTCAAGGAGGTCCAGCCGCATTATATGACCACCGTGCCGCGTTTACTGGAAAAAGTGTATTCTGCTGTTCAGGAACAAATTGCTTTGGGTTCACCCGTTAAACAAAATATTTTTAACTGGGCACAAAATGTTGGCCATGATGTTGTATCAAAATATCTATCCAAGAATAAAAAACCAAAAGGCGCCCTGGTTGTAAAATATGGTTTGGCTAAAAAGCTTGTTTATAACAAGATCGCGGGCATTTTCGGCGGCGAATTCATTCAATGTGTCAGCGGGGGCGCACCGCTATCCGAAGAAGTGGGTGAATTCTTGACCGCAGCCGGCATTGATATCATCGAGGGCTACGGCCTGACAGAAATGAGTCCGGTTACGCACGTCAATCCCCCGCATCTTGAAACAAAATGGGGAACGGTCGGTCCGGCACTTCCGGATGTCCAGACCAAGATCGCCGAGGACGGCGAGATACTGCTGAACGCACCGAACCGCATGAAACAATATTATAGAAATCCCGAAGAGCCCGCTGAAGCCATCGATAAGGACGGATGGTTCCATACCGGTGATATCGGGTTCGTCGATGAAGACGGATATCTCAAGATCACAGACAGAAAGAAGAATCTCATTGTCACGGCCGGCGGCAAGAATATCGCGCCCGCTGCAGTTGAGCGTGAGATCGCTTCTTCTAAATTTATTGAACAAGCCTTGGTCGTCGGAGACCGTCAGAAATATCTTGTTGCCATTCTGGTTCCGGCTTTTGATATCTTTGCAAAATGGGGTAAACTGCAGGATACGCCGATAGAATTCAAGACCTATGAAGATGTTGTCAAATCCGATGTTGTTCACAAATTGATCAAAGAAGAACTTGAAGCTCATCAGCAGGATCTTGCGCGCTATGAACAGATCAAGTATTTCTTCCTGGCTCCTCAGCCTTTCGCTATAGAAACGGGCGAACTGACAGCCAGTATGAAGGTCAAACGCGATGCGATCATCAAGAAATACCGCAACGAGATCGAGGAACTTTACAAAAACTGATAAATCCAATCACAGGAGGTCATTATCAGCTATTCATTGAATTACATCAAGACTATGCCCGAACTTTTTTCGGATGCATTATCCCGGGGACCCGGGCGAAACCTTTATCATTATAAAGAAAACGACGAGTGGAAAAGCTATACCTATCAGCAGGTATATGATGCTCTTCCCGATCTTGGTTTCGGCTTGCTTTCCCTGGGCGTTAAAGAAAAGGACAAGGTCGCTATCTTGTCTGAAAACCGCCCTGAATGGTGTATGTTCGACTGGACATGCTCCCACTTCGGCTTTGTTTCAGTTCCCGTTTATCAAACGTCTATTCCCAAACAGATCGAATATATCCTGAATCACGCAGAATGCAAGGTAGCCGTTGTCAGCAATGAGGAACAACTCAAAAAGATCGCCAAAAGCAAGGTCAAGCATCTAAAGTATGTTGTAATGCTGGACAACAAAAAATATGACGATCCATGGATCATTACCCTGAAAGAACTCAGGAAGAACGGAAAGGGACTCCGTAAAACATCCAAAATGACCATGCAGGATTATGCTGCTAAAGTCAAACCGGATGATCTATGGAGTATCATTTATACTTCGGGAACTTCAGGTGACCCTAAGGGTGTCATGCTCTCTCACTTCAATATTTCAGCCAATGTTCAGCAAACTCAGGCACATACAAAATTCAAAAGCGACAAAAAATGGTTGTCTTTCCTGCCTTTAAGCCATTCGTTTGAAAGAACCACTTCGCTGTTTACTTTCTGGGTGGGAGCCGAGATCTATTTTGCGGAAAGCATTATCAAGGTGCCGGACAATTTAAAAGAGGTCAAGCCTCATTTTATGACGACCGTTCCTCGTTTGCTCGAAAAGATCTATTCCGCTGTGATCGACCAGGTACTGGCCGGTCCGAAAGCTAAACAAGACATTTTCAACTGGGCCCAGCACGTCGGATATAAAGCGGTGAATAAATATCTTATCTATGATAAAAGGCCCATTGGCCCGACCGGCATAAAATACGCCCTGGCTAAGAAACTGGTGTTTAACAAGATCTCCGACATCTTCGGTGGCAATTTTGTCCGTTGTATCAGTGGAGGCGCGCCCTTATCCAAAGAGATCGGCGAATTTTTCCTCATGGCGGGCATCACGGTACAGGAAGGCTACGGCTTGACCGAAACAAGTCCGGTTACTCACGCAAATTTAACCGATCATCTAAAATTCGGTACGGTGGGGAAAGCCGTTCCGGATCTGCAGACCAAGATCGCCGCTGATGGTGAGATCTTGCTCAAGGGTCCCAATATTATGAAGGGTTATTATAAATCCCCGGCTGAAACAGCAGAAGCCATTGACAAGGACAAATGGTTCCATACCGGTGACATCGGTTTTGTGGATGAGGACGGTTATCTTAAGATCACCGACCGCAAGAAAAATATCATTGTCACCGCAGGGGGTAAAAATATTGCTCCTGCGGGCGTGGAACGCGAAATATGTTCATCAAAATACATTGAGCAGGCTGTCGTTATCGGCGACCGCCGCAGATATTTGGTTGCCATTGTCGTTCCGGCGTTCGATATCGTAAGCAAATGGGCAAAGAAACAGGATCCGCCACAGGAATTCGAAAGTTATGAAGAAATGGCGAAATCCAAAGTTGTGGAAAAAATGATCAGACAGGAACTCGACGCACATCAGGAGGATCTTGCCCGCTTCGAACAGATCAAATATTTCTTTATTGCGCCGCAACCCTTTACCATTGAAACCGGTGAACTGACAGCCAGCATGAAGATCAAACGCAACGAGATCATCAACAGATATGATCTTGAAATTGAAGAACTTTATAGAAATTAAGATTCCAATACACAGGAGGAATTATGAAACTGAGTTTGAACTATCTGGAAACCATTCCCGAAATGTTCGCTTATTCATGCGATAAATACGGAGATTTGGTTCGTTTTGGAGAGAAAAAAGACGGAGAATGGAAAACATTAACTTTTAATGAAACCCGTGATATTGTAGAAAAAATCGCCTTGGGCCTGAATGCCCTTGGTTATAAGCATGGTGATAAGTTCGCGATCCAATCTGAGAACTGTAAAGAATGGACCATGACCGATCTGGCCTGCGCTCATCTTGGCGTTGTCTCGGTTGCGATCTATCCCACACTTCCCGCCAATCAGGTCAATTATATTATGGAGAACTCCGGTGCGATCGGGGTTTTCGTGTCTGACCAAGTTCAACTGGCGAAGATCAAAGAGATCAAAAATGACCTGCCTGATTTGAAATATGCCGTATGCCTTGAAGAAGGTCAGGACGATGAAGACTGGATCATTTCATATTCGGATCTTATTAAAAAAGGTGAAGAAGTAAAGGCTATAGGCAAACAAACACTTGAGTCATTTGGAAAAAAGATCAAAAAAGATGATCTTTGGACGCTTATTTACACATCCGGAACAACCGGGAACCCCAAAGGTGTGATGCTGTCTCAGTTCAATATTTCTTCAAATGCGCAATCTGCAATGGAACGGATCAAGATACCTGCCGACGTTAGATTTTTGTCTTTTCTTCCGCTCAGCCATTCCTTTGAACGTATTGTTTCTCACGGTTCCTATTATTGTGGTGCGGGTGTATATTTCGCTGAAAGCCTGGATAAGATCGCCGATAACCTGAAAGAAGTAAAACCTCATTATATGTTCTCGGTCCCGCGAATTTTTGAAAAGGTCTATGCCAAGATCCATGCCGGGATCGCTGAAGGCTCGAACCTTAAGAAAAAGATCTTTGCTTGGGCAAAGAAAGTAGGTGAAGAAGCAGCGCACAAATACCTGGTCTTTGAAAAACGGCCGCGCGGCAAATACGCTATCTCTTATCCCATCGCAAAAGCTTTGGTATTTAACAAGATCTCTAAAGCATTGGGCGGGGAATTCATTTATGCAGTCTCCGGTGGCGCTCCGCTTGCAGAACATATCGGATATTTTTTCTCCGCCGCAGGCATCAATATTCTTGAAGGCTTCGGATTGACGGAAACCTCCCCCGTGACACACCTGACCCCTCCGGGTAAGATCAAATTCGGCTACGTAGGTCTGCCAATTCTTGATGTCGAATGCATGATCGCACCCGATGGAGAGTTGTTGATCCGCGGCTTATGCGTGATGCAGGGTTACTATAAAAACCCCATCGAGACCAAAGAGGTTATCGATGAAAACGGTTGGTTCCACACCGGCGATATCGGTATGATCGACGAAGAGGGTTATTTGAAGATCACCGACCGTAAGAAAAATATCATCGTGACGGCAGGCGGAAAGAACATCGCGCCCGCTCCGATCGAGAATGTCATGCTGGAATCAAAATATATCGAACAGGTAGTGATCGTCGGTGATCGACGCAAATATCCGATCGCTCTAATCGTACCGGCTCGTGACGAGTTGGAGAATTGGGCACAGGAAAGAGCTATCGTTTACTCAAACTATTATGCGCTTCTGGGTAATCAGGAGGTCTATGCCTTGTTCGAATCTGAACTGGAAGAATTCCAGAACCGCTTGGCGCGATTTGAAAAATCAAAGAAGATCCTGCTGATCGGTGATCCTTTCACGATCGAGAACGAAGAGCTGACACCCAGCCTGAAAGTCCGGCGAAGAAAAGTGGAAGAACACTATAAAAAGCAGATCGATGCGCTTTATGCTGTAGATGATGATTCGTAAAATATAAAGCGTGAGACATAAATAACCCTGAAGTATGAATTTATGAGTCGCCCCGGCATTTATGCCGGGGTTTTTATATCCTATGTACTCGGGTTTAACCCATAATAGCACGGGGATTAAAGCCCTGTTTTTTTTACTTAATAAATGTCATGGGTTTGGTGTTTAGTGTTCAAAGGCCAACGGGATATTGTAGTTGATCATATAAAAAAGGAGACGCAATTAATCGCGTCTTTACATTTTACGCCTGTCCTTCGTAGCCTTGGCGAAGAAGGGAAAATCCTTTTTTGCGACATTTTACGTCTTAGGTTTTACGTCTCACGTTTTTAACTTTCAACTCACAAATTTCAACCTTATATTCTCACAGTACTAATCAGAAAAGCTAACATAAAAGGAGAAGGCCATGAATATTGGTACATTAGCAGGTAAAGTATGGAAAAGTTTGGATAAAAACGGTGCGATGACAGCCAGCGCACTGGTTAAGGCATTGAACGCAAAAAGCAATGATATCTATATGGCTTTGGGTTGGTTGCTTCGTGAAGATAAGCTTAACGTAACCAAAGCCGGCAACAGCGTAAAATACTCGCTTAAATAAAACATACACCCACTGGGGTGACAAAAATTATCATGCATTTTTTAACCTGACTTCGTAAGTTAGGATATGGAAACTCTTGCTCAAAAAAAATCACGGGCGCTGAAGATCATAGCTGAATTGGAAACGATGTACCCGGAGGTTCGCTGCGAACTGGATCATCAGGATGCCTACCAGTTTCCTGCTGCAACGATTTTATCCGCCCA
>JAIPIT010000099.1 GCA_021734505.1 Fidelibacterota bacterium
TAGATCGAAAAACTCTGAAGATTATTTCTTGGATTTATCCCGGTAGACACGTTTGGCTCGCAAATTCAATCCCCATCCCAATGAAAATGCACCTTCTGTGATGCGATGGTCTTCCAGAGAATAGGACAGTGTCCGGGCTCCTTTTCCCGCACAGATCATCCAATTGAAAACATCTGTGGGCTCAAGGATCTCTTTACCGGCAACATGCTCAAAACCGAATGTAACGTCTTTTTGAGCTTTCTTTTCATTCAAAGAAACGGATATCTCCGTTCTGTAAAGATCGCCTTCGTCCGTTATCAGGAATGGAAAGCGATATCCTGTTTGAATATGTTCCGGATAGTGCTGAAGATAAACCAAGGCTGAAAGAATATGATGGACCGGTTCAGGTGTAGTTAATACGTGTGAACCTGAATAACGGATCATTCCATCGGAAATATCTTCCCGGTAAAACTGCTTCATATTGCGATTTGTAATATCTTTCTTCAGGGAATCAAGGTGGCTCATGGCCGCATCGGCATAGTAGTAGTACCAATTGTCGATCTTGTAGATATTGTGGAATCCGCCAACCGTATATGCGTGATAGATTATCTCAGTGACGTTATCGTCTATCTGATCTTCGATAACTTCTACATTGGCGCAATGCAGACCGAGAAGAGATACCTTGAAAAACAATGTATCGCCCGCATAAAGCATACCCGTAAAAACAACAAATAAAAGAAGGATATTAAGTTTTTTCATAAGGTCTATAACAGGTGTACCAGACCACTGGCGATCAGAAGATAGATCAGGATTCCCAGAATATCGATCGTTGTAGTTACAAATGGTCCGGTTGCAATGGCCGGATCGATCTTCAACTTATTCAGCAGCATGGGAGCGACGGTCCCGGTAAACGTTGCCAGCGTCATGGCGATAGTGATCCCGATAGCGATGGCAATGCTCAATTCCACACATTTTATCAAAGAATAATCATAACCATTCGACTGAATGACATAAGCCATGAGAAAAGCGATCCCGCCCAAAATGACACCGTAGATCAGGCCGAGCGTGATCCCGACCCGGAGTTCCTTAAAAATGATCTTCAGGGACGTGTTGGGGTTGACTCTGCCGGTTAAAAGTCCCCGTGTAATTATCGTGGAACTTTGTGTGCCGATATTGCCGCCCATACCTGCGATGATCGGGAGGAATGATGTCAGTATTACAAAGGAACTAAGCAGGTTGTGAAAAGAACCTATCACCAGTGCCGCGATCAGTCCTCCGATATAGGTTGCCAGCAGCCAGGGGAATCGTTTTTTGGTCGTTTCCCAGGTTGATTTCAGAATAATGTCAGTATCGCGACCCAGACCGGCCATTTGGAGCAAATCTTCCGTAGCTTCTTCCCGGAGTACATCAATGATATCATCAACCGTGACTACACCAATGAGTTTGTTCTCGTCATCAACCACCGGCACAGCGACGAAATTGTAGCGGGACGCGAGCCTTGCCACTTCTTCCTGGTCGGTCTCCGGCCGAATGCTGATCACATCCTCGACCATGATATCGGACAGTTTCTTCAAAGGATCATTCAGGATCAGCTGTCGCAACGATACAACGCCGATCAGATGGTTCCTGTCATCTGTGACATAAATATAAAATACCATTTCGGTGTCGTGACTTTTCTGGATCTCTTCGGTCGCTTTACCGATGGTCATGCCTTCATGCAAATGAAACACTTCCGGGTTCATGATACCACCGGCCGTATCTTCTTCATATGTCATGAGGGCTTCAACCTCACGGGACTCTTCGTCCTTCATGAGATTCAAGAGTTCCTGTTGTTCTTCTGCGGGCAAGAGCCTTAAAATACTTGACTCATCATCATAATCCATTTCACGAAAGATATTGATGATTTCGCTTCGTTTAAGGGAATGTAAAACTTCGACGATATTGTTATCATCCAGTTCGGAAAGAACTTCAGCTTTTTGTTCATTTGTTTTTATCAGTGAAAAGAAATACAAACGTTCATGCAAGGTAAAAGAACGGAACAATAGTGCCAGATCTGCCGGGTGAGTCTTATCTATGATGTTAATTAGATTTATTTTCGCACCACGGCGATGCAGTTTTCGGTAGGTATCTACAAGCAGTATAACTTCATTGTTTCTCATAGCCTACTCCTTTCCATCTCTACGTGTTCTTTGCACCCTTACATTGCGTTTGATATTTACCAGACCTGCGATCAGCAGCAACAAGCCTACAAGAGCGATCAGCCAAGGAATGTATGCCGGACCGTATAATATCTTTTCGCTTATCTTAGGCACATTGATGTTGATAAGAACAAGTATGTTAAAAATACTGTGAATTATAATGCCGGGAATGATAGAATAAAAGGAATATGCTATAAATCCTAAAATTATTCCCGCTATTAAGATTGTCGGTGCATTTCGTAGACTTAAATGGATAACCGAAAAGAGCACTGCCTGTAAAATGATGGCCGTCAAAGGCGTATATTTGGACCTTAGCATGATGCGAAGAAGATAACCCCTGAATAAGCTTTCTTCAACAACCGGAGTAATGATACCGACAACTAAAACAATGATCAGATAATTAAGGGGATAAGAAACTTTCATATCCTGTGAAGTCATTACTTCACTTCCCCATAAAGCGTCAAGAAAAAATTGAAGGACTTCCAGGACAATGAACATACCGACCGCTACTAAAAGAATGTCCCTCAAGGCTCTAAACGAAATCGGTTTCAGGCGAAAGGCATGTTTGATTGATTTTCCATTCCCGATTACATATAGAAACAAAGGCAGCAAAAGCATGATCTCAAATAATCCAAGTATGATGTAACGCACGGCCTGCGGCGTATTGCCCATAATGGATTCATTGAAATATAGTCCCATAACAAGACTGATAAATGCTATCATGCTCATCAAAACGATCAGAGCGCCGGTTCTGTAATTATAGTACTGGGACATAGCGTATCTCCTACATAATGATCTCGAACTTCTTATCGAATTCTTTCATGTCTCCGTCAATGATAATATTGCTTACACCCCTGAACCAGATAGATTCAAAATAAGGGTTATGAACGCTTACATTCTCGATACTTTCCATGAGTATCTGAGAGGCCGGGTGTTTATCTCTTGACCAATCGGATGGAGGTGTTTTCATATATTTGCTGCTGTCACTGAGAACATAAAAATTCTTCTCACGTTCATCTGCGATCCTGAGTGCCGAATGAGTTCCGATCTTATTTATAAATCCACGATGCCAGTACCAGTCGGTGCCGACCAGCACACTGTCGCAGCGTGAGATAGCAAGCTCCATGGCAGCATCCGTATAAAGTGATACGGGTATCCCCGACCGGCCTAGAAATTTTGCAAGTGTCAAGCCTTCACCCACCGGTCGGGCTTCTGTCAGAATAACTTCGAAACGTTTACCGGTCTTAGCCGCTTCCATGATCGCTTTTCGAACAACGGAGCTGTGTGAAAAAGTAAATATTTTCGATCCGTCTTTGATCACTTTTTTAACTGTAGTGGAGACGGTTTTGTCATTGTTCTTCTTTACTTTATCGCCATATTCCTGGAGGATATCGGGAATTTTTTTACCGATTTTCATCTGTTCCAGTAAATATTCCTGAAGATGCGGAAAAATGGCGATCAGGGGATGAGCCGAGCGAGTTTCCTTATAAATGTATTCCAGAGATTCTCTCTGGGCATCCGGCGAAAGATCACCGTTCTCGGTAAAATAACGGTTTAAAATATGAATGTACTTGAAGAGAATCGTCGTAGCGCCGGCCTCCTGCTCCAAAAGCATGGCCTCGAATTCGGGATAGTTGATCATCATGTTAATTCTCCTCCCGCGGCATGGCAACCGCCGATTTATTTTGTTCACGGATCAAAACGGACTGCATGTCAAAGAGTCGTTTGAACATGGGTATTTGCATATCCATTTTTAAAAGTGATTTTTTTGCCCTGTCAAATTCGCCTTTTCGGCGACTCAATTCTGCAATATAGTAGTAGATCATCGAAACTTCCCGGTCTTTCAGATCTCCCGTAAGCAGGGCTTTTGCAAAATGCACAATGGCTTTTTCGCGATATTCGGAAGCTGATCTTTCGTCTCCCTCATCGTCATAAAGCCAGGCCATTCTCAAATAAGTGTCAGCAAAGACCATTGGAAGGGCTTTCACTTCTTTCAGCATATAAAGATAATGTTCAAAAAGCTCCAACGTCGTCGGATTCGTATCCGCAAAACGCTCTTTATAAGATTTTGACTCTACAAGGTCCCGGACCTTTTCAATGTCCTGCGGGATCTGCTTGAAATCATGTGTGACATAAAAGCAGTGGTGACAGAATACCAGCCATGTATCCAGAATATCGTCATCCAGGGTTCGTATACGAAAATCGCTTTCCACCACATCTACGGTATATAGCTCTTCCGCAGGATGATTGTTCACGGGTTTCCCGCATACCGGACAAAGAACAACGGAAGAACGTTCATCTTCCTGTTCAAAGGTCGTATTTTCAAATTCGCGATCGGACATTGCTTTTCCTTAGAATGGCAGTTCCTCTTCATTATCGGGCATTGACGGTTCCGGCTCAGAGTTCGATTGCGCCGGTTTACTCTGATTATTTCCCTGGGGCGGAGCGTAGACACCCCCGCTATCAGATTGTGGAGCACGGTCCAGCAACATAGCGGTATCGACCATGATCTCGGTGGTATAGTGAGTGGAATTGTTATTATCTTGCCATTTACGAGTGCGCAGACGGCCATCAATATAAACCAATCGTCCTTTGGTAAAGAAATTTCCGATATATTCGGCGATCTTACCAAAAGCTACACAGCGATGCCATTCGGTGTTATCCTGGTATTCGCCGCTTTGGTTCTTATAGGTTTCATTGGTCGCAACCGAAAAGTTTGTGACAGCCGTCCCGCTGGGGGTTGCCCGCTGTTCGGGATTTTGTCCAAGGCGACCGACCAATACCACTTTGTTCATAGAATTCTTATGCATATTATTCTCCCTGAATTTTTTTTACAAGTTCATCCGGTGAAACGGCCTCTCCATAAATAAAGGCATACACTTTCTTTAACTGATGCTTTGCGAGAATGGTCTGATAGACGATCTCGCCGGCTTCGATAGCATTGTAAGGGTGCTCTTCATTTTGACCGGCTCTTACAACGATAGTTTCGCCACTGTAACCCGGCGGAATGACATAAGGATGTGACATATCGGGAAATCTTACTCCCAGTTTGTCATTATTATGTCCGCGCAGGGGATTCTTGCCAGAAAGATTTACATGGTCCCTGACGGCAAAAATCGCCTTTTTATCAATTTCATGTGAACACATGGTCAATAATATGGGATCACCGTATTGGGCGATCTCTTCGTCATTCATGTGCTCTTTAAGGGAACGGAAGTTCCAATTATCCGGTATGTTTAACGGACGCTTCATTCCCGAAAGATCTATCCAATTCATTTTGTCATACTCCTGGGACCGAAAATACCGGTACCTATGCGCAACATTGTGCTGCCCTCTTCCAAAGCTATTATATAGTCATTCGTCATACCCATAGACAATTCCGACATTTTCAAGTATTCGGTTTCTAGTGACTTGCAGGTTTCGGCCAACTCACGCAACAGCGAAAACGAATGGCGTATACTCTTTTCGTCTCCTGTGAATGCCGCCATCCCCATTAATCCGAAAATTTCCAGTTTCTTGAATTCCCTGACTTTCCTCACAAAGCCGGTAAGCTCCTCCGGCTGCAAACCGGACTTGTTTTCCTCACCGGAAATATTCACTTCGATGAGGCATTTTAACCGGTGTTCACTGTTTGCAATTAATTTAGCAAGTTTCTCTGTTTGCAAACTATGAAGCCAATCAAAATTCTGCAAGCATTTATTTGCTTTGTTTGATTGCAGATAACCGATGAAATGACGTGTAATACCGGGGAAAGGTTCTCGTTTAAATTTATTCAATGCATCCTGTATGCGGTTTTCACCAAGATCCGTTATGCCGGCTTGTATACCTTC
>JAIPIT010000100.1 GCA_021734505.1 Fidelibacterota bacterium
CTCATCTGATTGATCACCTCTTCCATATCTTTCGCAATTTTATCCAGATTCCCCGTGACGCGTTTGCCTCCCTCTCCCTCAGACATTCCCTGCTGGATCTGTTTTAATTTTCGCCTTAACGCTTGCTGGCGGGCCGCCATTCTGGCCATCTGGTCCATCATTGAGTTACCCGGAGAACCTTGCATTCCGAGTTGCGGCATACCTGAATTCAGTTTTTGCTGATCGCCCGCCATTTGCTGAAGCTGCTGCATGTAAAATTCCAATCCCGAAGCATTCCCCTGCTGCTCTTCCTGAACCATGTTCATTCGGTCAAGCAACATTCTCGCCAAACGGTTCATATTTTTAAATGAATTGTTAAAATCTTTCTGTCCCTGACTCAGATTTGCTTCTTCTGCATTTTTAATGCCGGAACGCAATCCAGCAATAATATTTCCAAGTGTTATGCCGATGGTCCGATCCACAAAAAAGGTTTTCTTTGATAGTTCCAACAAGCCCTTATTGATCTCAAGGACCAACTGCAAATTATCATACATCCGGCTGGTATAACGATGTACCAGAGGCGAGGAATTGGTAAGATCTTTCCCTTCATTCAGAAGCTTTTCATGTTCATGGGATAAATAAAGCGTTTGAAGGAATGCCTTTTGAAATCCATTCGATACATCGTCTTTTTGTTTTTTCATCATCGCCGAAGCCATTTCAGAGAACGAGCGATCCAAAGTCTGCAACTTTTGAGAGGATTGCTCACTTTGCTGACGGCCTCCGCTTTTATCGTTTTGCCCGTAACTCTCGCTCGCCATTTCCATCATATTAGAAACGGCTTCATTATTCATTTCTTCTATAAATTCTTCAAACAAGTCTTTATTTTCACCGTCAAAAAGCTCAGATGATTCTTTGCTCAGTTCTTCCCAATCTTTTGTTTCCGCGGCGATCTTTTCTTGGCGTTCGGCAAGATCCTCAGATGTAGCTTTATCGGCATCTTCCGTCAGTTCCAGCTGTTCCTTGAGACTTTCCTTGATCTTACTGCCCAATTCCTCCAAGCGCTGTTGCTGCTCTATTCGTTTAAATATATCAAGCATTCTTTCCAAACTTTCCTCAAAGCGTTTGACTTTTTCCGAAAAATCTTCGAGGATCTGCTCCATATCGCCAGTATCATTTTTTTGCAGCTTATCCTGAATATCCCGTATCATATCGAACATTTCATCATCGATCAGCTCATTCATCAATTCCTGCAACTGTTCAAAATCCTGCATGACCTTATCTGAGAACAACGCATTTTCTTTCATGAATTCCTGTTGCTCATCCATTGAGGTCTGTATCTTGCTTAATTCTTCCTTTGCTTGTTCAAGGGTTTTCAGGTTCTCTTCCAAAGCGGATTTATTCTCCCACTTCATTTCTCCCTCGCGCAGTAATTCTTCCCGAACCTTATCAAGATCTTCGATCATTTCCTCAGTTGAGATCAGTTCATCTTCAAGCATGGCCATCGATTCTTCACGAGCTTCATCTTGTCTTTCAAAAAGATCGCTTAGCGAGGGAAGTGCAGCGTAAAACATCTGTGATCGTACCGTTTTAGGCCCTGAAATAATATCATTGTCTCTTAATTCAAAATAATATCTTAATTCGGAACCGGGTGAAATGAATTCCCTGATCTCCCAAGTTCCGACGCGTGTTTGCAAGCTTGCATCCTTTGCAAAAGGAAGATCGATCCGTTTAACCGCAGTATCGGGTGAAAAGCTGTATTCCGAATGAACGGTGTAAAGCACTTTAAAGGAAGATATGCCAAAATCATCCCTGAGTTGAGCGATATAGGGAACGATCATATCTTCATTAAGCAGGATCTCATCACTGATCTTTGGGGATAGTATTTCAAGACGGGGGAATTCATCTTCATCAATATCTATCAAATAAGAGGGATCGTTTTCAACACCAATCCCCTTATAATTATATAATTTTAAGATTATCTTTTCACTTTTAAGGGGACGCCATAACATTTCTGCTTCATTTTGATCGATCTGAAAAAAAAGCGTATCACTACCGTTGATAAGATAGGATGTCCCGAAAGGTTCGGATAAACGGATCCGCAATTGTATTTCGGAGCCCCTTAGTACTTTAATCCGATCAATATTGCCTTGAAAATATGCATCTTGAATTCCCGTATAGGGTGGTGATAATACCGTAAAATCCATTGAACGAATGCGCGGACGCTGCAGAACGGTTACCCTGACCGTATCGGTATCCGGATATTTGCGTGGATAAAAGATATTCGGACGTTGGATCCTCACCAGATATAAAGCCGAATATTTCACCCTTCCGGCGGAATAATTTATCAGAGAATCTCTTGAACGGTACAGGCGCTCACTAATGCCGGTATCTTCATTATATTTCATGATCTCTACCGGGAAATGATCCGGGGCATATTTCTTAATGTAAAGTTCAAGCGTATCATATGAATATAAAACGATATTCTGTGGACTGACTTCAAGCTGATACAGATTCGGGGGGTTATAAGTCCTTCGAAAATGATAGAAGCGTTTTAACGCTGAAAATGAAAAAAGTGAAAAGACAATTAGAATTGATATTGAGATCAATGCGAAACGAAGTTTTCCGGCACGGGGTTTGTTTTTATAGCTATCAATAAAATATTCAGGCGGAAATTCTTGAATAAATCCTTGTGTTGCAGCTTTGGATATCTCGTCTTGATACTCAGATAACTGGAAATGGTTCAGCAGTCTGTCTTCCACTTCCGGGAACTGGCGTCCAATATATAAAAGCAGATCTTCTTTTTCTTCTTTTCTTTGTTTTGAAACCAGCGAAATTCCAATACTGAAAAATCTAAAAAGAAAATAGGCATTAAAAAATAACCCGTACCACAAAACAATTTTCAGATCCGGGGATAAATACCAGATCGTTTCAAGTAAAAGACACACTAAAAAATAAATGGTATTGATCGCAAACATGTCGATCACAAGAAGACGAAAAACATCAAACGCTTTTCGTTTTCTGTGATTGTTCAAGATGGAAGAAAAATATGTGCTTATGATCTTTGTCATATTATCTGTTCAAGTGATAGACAAATATATTGGTTCCCATTTGCAGGGCTGCCGTTCTGATCTTTTCGGGGTCGTGATGAACCTCTGCGCTCTCCCAGCCATCACCCAGGTCACATTCATAGGTATAGAAAACCACTAAGCGGCCTTCGTGAAAAAGGCCCAATCCCTGAGGAGGTTTATTGTCATGCTCATGGATCTTGGGCAAGCCTTTTGGAAAATCAAAAGTTTGATGATAGATCGGATGATCAAAAGGAAGTTCCACCCAATCCTTATCGGGAAATACCTTTTTCATCTCTCTTCGAAACGACTGATCCATTCCATAATTATCGTCGGCATGCAAAAAGCCTCCGTTTTCCAGGAAATGCCTTAATCTACGAACTTCCTTGGGTGAAAAACGGACATTTCCATGGCCGTTCATATACAGATAATCATATTTGAAAAGCTCAGGCGAACTTGGTTCAACAACTGCCTGCTTTTCTGCCATATCAATTCCGGTATGGCTCTCGATAAATCGCATGAGATTCTCGATCGAACCGGGATTGCTGTACCAATCTCCACCGCCGCCATACTTCAGGCGTGCAATTGCGATGGGCTCTAAGGGTTCGGCAAAGAGAAAAGGTAATAACAGAAGTAATAAGGCAAATTTTTTCATAGTTCGAATATAGGAGAAATTTTATAAAAATTCGAGACATAAAAGAGAAGACTGTAATTGGCAGATTGCCCAAGATAATTACTCTTTCTTTTCTTTGCTTGACCTAAGAAAATCCCACAGGGATCCCTTTGGGAGAAATAAAAGAAAGTCCCCGCTGCGCCAAGGCTATCATCCTTCGCTAAAGCTATGGAACGGCACAGCGCAGGGCAGGCAAGCTTTTCGATGCGCCGGCTGGCGGAAAAATTCTCCTTCTTTCGGTAAAGTCTCCGAAAGTCTTCGCCCCTACTTTTTGGGGCTCATCCCGGTAACTATTTTAATCCTCTATCGTCGGATTTTCTTAACACCTGCCCTTCCGAAATTTTAACGAAAGAGGGCGTCGCACCGGATGCTCCACACAATATTAAACGTTAAGCTATAAACCTTAAACTTTTTTATATAAACAAAAAAGCCACGATAAACGTGACCCCGTTAACGATATGTTGACGATATGCTATCTGAACATTGCTTTGATGCTGCCCCATGTCTGCTGGGTAACGCCCAATGTGGTCAGGGTTACTTTTACTTTATCGGAATTCTTAAAAGTCCCATCCTTCATGACGGCACGTACAAAATAATCGAATTCAAAATTTCCGGTTTCCGCTGATTTAGAAAAGATATTGTCATCTTGGAAGGTATAGGAAGCACCACCGCCCAAAGCTGTAACTGATGCTCTTTTATCAAGGATCTGACTATCTGAGCGAGAGCGATAGATCTCATAATAATGAACATTTTGTTCATCTTTTGCCTGCCAGTCCACTCGAATACCTGAATTATATTCATTAACGGCAATATAATTAAAGCCGTCCCAGGCAAAAAGCACACTGCCTGCCAGCAATAAAATGATAAAAATAAAATGTGGTTTTTTCATATTCATTCGCTTCTTCAAAAAATATAATTATTTATCCCGATTAATAGCAAGGAAAATATCCAACTTCTGTCATTTATCTACAAATAGGTTTTTGCAGCGGAACTATTGAATATAAAAGTGAAAACCATGAAATTATTCTTCCCAATAATCACTTTTCAATGTATCAGCAAATATGGCAAAACAGGAATCTTGTGTAATTTTAGTCATATAGTTGAGGTATTGTACAACATAGGGTTGATAATCTTCATAACTCCGCTTGTGCTTTAAATCATAAAAGTAGGCGCCGCCAGGATTACGGAAACTATACATATTGTCTTCAACTGTTGTTAAATATGCCGATAAGACATTTGCAGTCTTACTATCATTTTTCATTAGTAAATAATAGTCATATACACCGACGATCCCTCTCATAAATCCACCGAATGTATGATCCGGTGGATTATGAGGGTATTCCTCTATCCAGACATAACCGCCATCATTGAATACCACCCTGTCACTGAGTGGGTTTTCCGGATCAAGCGTTTTATAGACTTTATGTGCCAGAGTTTCAGATATTGAGTCCTGAGCAAAATATGCCAATCTGGAGAAAAAAGATAAGGCCTGCCCTTGTGCTATACCTGAATACCAGGGATCAGTATAATATCTGTTATAGTGTCGGTAGTTTATCCTGTATTCAAGATATCCATCCTCATCCATTAATTCTATCAGTTTATCACGATGTTTTATGGCATAATCATAATATAACGAATCTCCCATATTCATAAACCGATCAAATAAATTTGCTCCCCAAAATCCTACAATCGTTGGATTATAATACCAAATAATTCCACCATGCGGCAGCTGGGATATAGCTATCCCGGAATCATCTACATCGTTTTGTAAGGGCGGATATATTTCAAACCATTCCACAGGAAAGTTATAAAATAACTCCTCATATTCAAGCGCGACATAGTTGAATTGTCTTGAAATTGTCGTTGTTCCTTCTTCAATTTCACCACAGCCAATAAAAACGATCCATATAACAATAGCTGTGATCAGCATTAAAATTTTCTTTGTCGATTTATTCATTCCCAATAATCACTTTTTAATGTATCTGCAAATATTGCAAAACTGGAATCTTGAGTCATTTTCGTTAAAAAATATAACTCAGATACGACAATTTTCTGATAACTGGGGTAAGTTCTTTTATTCCTTAGATCATAATAATACACGCCACCGGGATTTCGGAAAAGTTGCATATTATCTTTGACTGTGGTTAAGTATACAGATAGCACTCTTGCTGTTTGATCATTGTTTCTCAAAAGATGATAATAATCATATATTCCAATAATTGAGCGCATAAACCGTCCGAATGTATGATCAGGAGGGTTTCCTGGATATTCTTCGATCCAAG
>JAIPIT010000101.1 GCA_021734505.1 Fidelibacterota bacterium
TGATATTCGTTTACATAATACGCTTATCGCTAAAAACTTTTCAAAAAACAAAGGTGGTGCTCTTGTCTTGCGGGCGTCTGAAATGAAACTTGTTCAATCTACACTCGCCGATAATAATACCTACGCAGATTCTTCTGCGATACTGTTTATATCCGGGTCTGCCGGCCCTGTCCTTATATTAAATTCTATTTTATGGCATCCGGGCGAATACGAACTTGAAATGGAAAACGCCGATGTAATAATTGAAAATTCAGTTTTAGATGGGGCGCTTGCGGAAATTATAGATCGCGGCGATGAAAACACTTTTCAGTTTCAAAATGTTCTTGGTTCCGACCCTCTGTTAAATGCAAATTATTCTCTTTCCGCCGGATCACCTGCGTTAAATCAGGGGCTGACAAGTTACGAATTGGGTGATGAATATTTGTTCAATTATGATGTCTCAGAGTATAGCGGTTCCGCTCCGGATCCCGGCTATATGGGTGCTTTCCCGGCAATCCTTTTTGTACTTGAGCCTATTGAAACATCAGTCATTGATCATCCCAATACTTATTCTTTTCTTAATGCTTTCCCAAATCCATTTAATCCCGGCACTACTCTTCAATTTAGACTTGAACAGTCCGGAGATACGGAATTGAATATTTACAATATTCGCGGTCAATTGATTCAAACACTTATAGATTGCAATATGATATCCGGTAATTATCGTTATAAATTTAATGCGGCAGATCTTTCAACCGGTGTATATATTTGTCAGCTAAAACAAAACGGTCGACTGCTTTCTACACATAAATTACTCTTGGTGAAATAATGTTAAATATTGATCATTACGATACGATCGCCGCGATCTCAACCCCGCAAGGTGTTGGCGGTATTGCGGTTATTCGCATATCCGGAGATCGGGCATTGGATATTGCTTTAAGGGGTATAACATTAAAAACTCTCGCTGTTCGCTATGCGCATTTCACTCAAGTTCAAGATCCTGAAACTAAAGAGATCATTGATGATGTTGTGGTCACATTTTTCAAATCTCCGGCTTCATACACGGGAGATGATACCGTTGAGATCTCATGCCATGGCGGCTATGCGGCTGCACCGTCAATTTTAAATCTCTATTATAAACTGGGTGCAAGACCCGCCCTTCCGGGTGAATTCACAAGAAGAGCGTTCATGAATGGAAAAATGGACCTTTTACAAGCGGAGGCTGTAGCAGATCTTATTCATGCTGTGTCTGAAAGTGGTAAAAAACTTGCAACTCGGACACTTTCCGGCAAACTATCACAAGAAGTAATTGAGCTTAGGGCCGAATTGACCGATATTGCTTCAATTCTTGAGTTAGAACTTGATTTTTCCGAGCAGGAGATAACAACTCTCGAAAAAAACGACATCCTTGATAAACTACATATAGCTCAACAGCATATCCGGAATCTTGCGAATTCTTACTCTGGCGGCAAGATCTTGCGCGAGGGTGCTCTGGTGCCCATTGCCGGACGACCCAATGCCGGAAAATCATCTTTGTTAAATGCGCTTCTTGAAGAAGAACGTGCCATCATTTCACATATTCCGGGCACAACTCGTGATACGATAGAAGAATCATTCATACATGATGGTGTCGTATTTCGACTCGTTGATACTGCGGGACTAAGAAAGACTGAAGATCCTATCGAAATGATCGGGGCGGAAAGAGCTCGTAAAACACTTGCTGATGCTGATTTGATCTTGCTTGTCGTTGACCTTGTTGATATCGGTGACCTTTCTTTTGAAAAAGAATTTCTGGAAAATTATTCTCATATACCCATTATTGTTGTTTATAATAAAGTGGATCTCAGCTCGGAAATTCCCACCCTTAATACTCAATACTTTTTAAGCGTTTCTGCTCTTCTTCATAAAGAGTTAACCGCCCTGACACAGCTTATGACAGATCTATTGCATGAACATTATCAAATCGGCGGCAATACTGTTGCTATCACAAAACAGCGTCACAAATATGCCCTTCAGCAAGCCCTGGAAGCCCTGATTCGAACAGAGGGGGCTCTCCTGGAAAAGCTTTCGAATGAATTCCTTGTGCTTGATATAAGAGAAGCGATCTCCTCGCTTGACGATATCACAGGACACACAACATCTGAAGATGTGTTAAATAATATTTTTGATCATTTCTGTGTGGGAAAATAATAAGACCTAAAATCTGAGAATTTTCGTAACTATTTTTGCGTTTAAGAAGAATATTTTGTAATAATTCTTTCTTTGAACCCCGCCTATCGACTCCTGACTATTCTTTTTACTTTAATCTTTCGTCTTAAAGCATCATAGTGTAAATTTCCAGCATGAAAACAAGCTATGATATAATAGTTGTCGGTGGCGGACATGCCGGTGTTGAAGCCGCGCTTGCTTCTGCTCGGTCCGGCAAATCTACCGCATTGATTACCATAGAAAGATCAGCGATCGCGCGTATGAGCTGTAATCCTTCTATTGGCGGACTTGCAAAAGGTCATTTGGTCCGGGAATTAGATGTACTTGGCGGTGAAATGGCCAAGGCCATCGACGCAACCGGGATTCAATTTAAACTATTAAACAAATCAAAGGGCCGTGCGGTCTGGTCACCCCGCGCTCAAGCGGATAAGATAAAATATGAAAAATATATGCAGGATGTCTTATCTGCGCAACCCGATCTGGACATTATCGAATCAGATGCCCGTGCTTTAGAAATCCAAAATAACACGCTCTTGGGTGTTTATCTTCACGATGGCACTCTGCTTAATACAAAAGCCTGTATTTTAACGAATGGGACTTTTTTGCGTGGAAAGATCCATATTGGGCCTATCCAAATACCCGCAGGACGCTATGGAGAATTACCTTCAGTTGGGATATCGGATCAATTGAGGGATTTGGGGTTTACGGTTGGCCGCCTTAAAACCGGCACGCCTTCGCGCATTTCAAAGCGTTCTATTGATTTTTCAAAATTGGAAATACAAGAAGGCGATAAGGTACCGCGTGCTTTTTCACATTCCACAAAGGACTTTGATCCCCCAAATATTCCTTGCTGGCTGGCGTATACTCACGAAAAAACCCATGAAATACTTAGATCCGCGCTTGATCGTTCTCCTCTATATACAGGCAAAATTGACGGGGTTGGTCCGCGCTACTGCCCCAGTATTGAAGATAAAATTGTTCGTTTTTCCGATAAAACCCAACATCAGCTCTTTCTCGAACCCGAGTGGGACGGTTCTTCTCAGTGGTATGTGAACGGATTTTCATCTTCACTGCCAATCGACATTCAGGTAAGGGCACTGCGTTCCGTTCCCGGTCTTGAAAATGCAGAATTTATTAAAATTGGTTATGCGATAGAATACGATTATTTCCCTTCCTTCCAAATCCGGCGCTCTTTGGAAACAAAAAGCATCGGGGGGTTATATTTTGCAGGTCAGATCAATGGAACCAGCGGCTATGAAGAGGCTGCTTGCCAGGGGTTTATCGCAGCAATTAATGCTGTTAGAAAATTAGATAATAAGCCGACGATAATTCTTGAAAGATACGAAGCATATATTGGTGTATTAATTGATGATCTTTGCTCAAAAGAGACCTCTGAGCCATATCGTATGTTCACAAGTCTTGCGGAATATCGCTTACTTCTTCGTTGGGATAATGCCCATCTTCGGCTTCTTGATGCGTCAAAAGAAATAGGGCTGCAAACCCATGACATGGTCAGCCTTTTTGAAAAAGTAAAAAAAGAAACATACATTTTAAACAAGCTATTCGTAAAGACGCGCATCGGTACGGATAATCATTTAAATATCCCCATAGACACAACTTCCTCTCTGGCACTCTTGGTCCGCCAACAAAAGATCACAGAAGATGATGTACTTAATTTACAGAAATATTATTTTCCTGAATATCTTTTGGATTCAGTCGATCAGGCGTATGTTCAAGTGCGATATGAGGGGTATATTGAGAGACAACTCAAGCAGGTAAAAAAAACAAAGCAGCTTGAAGAAAAACGAATTCCTCAAAATTTCAAATATGCAGCTATTGCCTCTCTTTCAAATGAGGGAAGAGAAAAATTAATTAAATTCAGACCTGAAACAATTGGCCAGGCGACCCGTATTCGTGGTATTTCTCCGGCCGATATTCAAGTTTTGCTGGTTTTTCTTTCCAAACGTCCTCCATATATCCTTCCTGTTTAACGATAATGGCATTTCCCATATAAAAGTATGTATTGATTACTTTCTTGCTCTAAGTGGTAACAAATCTTAATGTTTAAATACATTAAGATTTTCTTGTTATTTGACTTTCAATCAGTTACATTGTTCACCGTGAAGGAATTGTTGTGTAGATTTAGATTAATTCTCCCTCTATACAAAGCCTGGCCAGAATTTGGCAAAACACTTTCGATTAGTCTCGTGCGTATGCTAATCGATAGTGCAAATGAATGCTACGCACAAAGATAAGGAATGGATATGAATATCTATGTAGGAAATCTGCCTTACGGCACCACTGATGAAGACCTTCAAAGCGCTTTCGGCGCATTTGGTGCAGTAACCAGTATCAACATCATCAAAGACCGCGTAACAGGAAACTCAAAAGGTTTCGGATTTGTTGAAATGGAAAATGATGATGAAGGACAAAAAGCTGTTGACGAATTAAACGGTGCAGAAATGCAAGGCCGCAACCTCAAGGTTAACCTTGCTCGTCCCCGGACAGAACGCCCACGTCAAGAACGCAAGTCCTGGTAACATTAGATAAATTATAATGTTAAAAGCTTCCGCATCCGCGGAAGCTTTTCTTTTTTACCCCATTTATTAAATACCTCTGATACAAACACAAACGCCAATCAAGTACTTTCAATATTTACCTATTGGATAAATTCTGAACCGGTTAAGGCGTCCGACTTTCCGATTATCAAAAATCAACGGTGTTTGTTTGGAAAATAATTTATTATTGGTAATATTAAGATTTCTTGCCGATGTAAATGATGGCTTCTCCGGTCTTTCCGTCCATTTTTACATTAAACGGCTTTGAGTTATGAATATGCCTAAAGTATTTCCACTTACCGGTTTTTTTCATTGATTTTAGAAGATCCCAATTAATATAATCTTCGCCTTCGCTCTGATATGGAACCGAAAAATAACCAATATTCATTGCGACAACATTGTGGAAAAAATGTGTTCCCTGTGAGGGGGGAATATCAAAGCCCTTTATACCCGATTCAACGATAACTTTGGATTGGCTGATCTGTCCGAACTGTATTGGAACACCTAAAAAACGATCTTGCGTTCCCCATCGTCCGGGACCTATCAAAATATAATTGATTTTATCTTCTTTCATTTTTTTATTAATAAGATCGAGTTCTTGTTGGATATTAAGTGTTTCTATTGAATTAAACATCTCGGGCGGACACCATAATATATCATGCAGGTCCGAAATTTCTCCATTTCCCATTCCTTGTTCTGTGTATAATATTATATCATGATTTTTATAGTCGCTTAATTTCACGGTTGTATTACTGCTCGTTACCGCAAGGGGACGTATCTGCAATAGATAAAATGTCGGATATTCGCTTGTGGCTTTTTTTCGGTCAAGATCCACTGCGAACTCAATTTCAACAGGCATTCCAAGGGCAGCTTCTCCAATTTCAAGAAGGCGATTAATCGTATT
>JAIPIT010000102.1 GCA_021734505.1 Fidelibacterota bacterium
TGTGGATCTTTTTAGTCTGTTCCTATATACTTGTTTAATCCCTTCGGGATTTATTTGTTACAAATCCATATTCTATAAAAGAAATCGTAAAAAGAACCCGGTAAGGGTTCAACAAGTATATAGGTGTTTAATCTCACCCCTTACAACCCTGAAGGGGTTGAATAAGTTTTCGTTGTCAATTGCTCATTGATAATTGAATTGTCCTTTGCCTGCAGGCCGTATCCATCAGCTGACGGAGAAGGCTTGGGGGTCGTAAAAATTGAAATGAGATTGCTGGGTACATCTGTGATACGGCTCACAAAAAATGTTATCTCGACCCCCGAAGTGTCGGTAGTGGAGAGATCTATTCACGAGACAATGCAATTATGAATGATGGTCGATGGGGGTCTGGGGTCTGGAGTCGAGAGTCGATAGTTTGTTCAACCCCTTCAGGGTTGTGGATTTTTTGGGTCTGTTCCTATATACTTATTTAATCCCTTCGGGATTTATTTGTTACAAATCCATATTCTATAAAAGAAATCGTAAAAAGAACCCTGCAAGGGTTCAACAAGTATATAGGCGTTTAATCCCACTCTTTACAACCCTGAAGGGGTTGAATAAAATTTAATTGAATTGTCCTTTGTCAATTTTCAATTGTCAAATAGAAAGCCCCTCTTTCGAAGGGCTTTCTATTTATATCAATCGTTTCACGCTCCACGACTTACGCCATTTTACGTTTCACGTTTTTTACGTCTTACGATTTAGTCTTGTTCAATCGCTGCCTGTGCCGCTGCAAGGCGTGCGATCGGAACGCGGAAAGGTGAGCATGATACATAGTTCATGCCGACTTTGTGACAGAACTTGACCGATGAAGGTTCACCGCCATGTTCGCCACAGATACCGACTTTAAGGTTGGGGCGGACAGAACGACCTCTTTCAGTTCCCATTTGAACCAACTGACCAACACCTTCCTGATCCAATTTCTGGAAAGGGTCATCTTTAAGGATGTGTTTATCAAGATAGACGGGCAAGAACTTGCCGGCATCGTCACGGGAATAACCAAAGGTCATCTGTGTCAGGTCATTGGTACCGAATGAGAAGAATTCCGCAGTTTCGGCAACTTGATTTGCCAATAATGCTGCGCGTGGGATCTCGATCATCGTTCCAACCATAAATTCAATGGTATCACCTTTTTCTTCAAAGATCTTTTCGGCGGTTTCGCGAATAATGCCATCCTGCATAATATATTCTTCTTTGGTCCCGATCAGGGGAACCATGATCTCAGGTTTGGCATCAATGCCTCTGGCTTTGCAATTCAAAGCGGCTTCGATGATGGCACGGGTCTGCATTTCTGTGATCTCAGGATAGGTATTGCCCAAACGGCAACCGCGATGGCCAAGCATCGGATTGAATTCAGCAAGAGAATCGACTTTATCTTTGACCTTCTCTACTGAAATTCCCATTTCTTTAGCCATTTCAGCTTGATTTTCAGGTTCGTGAGGGACAAATTCATGCAGAGGAGGATCAAGGAGACGGATCGTTACGGGTAGTCCGTTCATGGCTTCGAAAATGCCTTCGAAATCTTTCCGTTGAAACGGTATGATCTTAGCGAGGGCTTTTTTGCGGCCTTCGACATCATCAGCAAGGATCATCTCACGGATCGCTTTAATTCTCTCACCTTCAAAGAACATATGTTCCGTGCGGGTAAGGCCAATACCTTGTGCGCCGAATGCACGGGCAACACTTGCATCGTGAGGAGTATCCGCATTGGTGCGAACAAGCATCTTTGTATATTTGGAACAAAGATCCATCAATTCACCAAAATCACCTGAAAGTTCAGGATCGATGGTTGCGATCTTCTCGGCATAAACTTCACCGGTTGAACCGTTCAATGATATCCAATCGCCTTCTTTGTATAATGTATCGCCAATATGCATTGTGCGTTTTTTATAATCAATACGAATACCACCGGCACCGGAAACACAGCATTTGCCCATTCCACGAGCCACAACGGCAGCGTGAGAGGTCATACCGCCACGTGCGGTCAGAATACCTTCAGCGGCATCCATGCCGGCAAGGTCTTCGGGAGAGGTTTCGATACGGACCAAAATAACTTTTTCACCTTTTTCCGCCCATTCTGTTGCTTCATCGGCAAAGAAAACGATCCGGCCGGTTGCAGCACCCGGAGATGCGGGCAAGCCTTTGGCGATCGATTTAGCTGCTTCAAGCGCATCCAGATCAAACACGGGGTGAAGTAATTCGTCCAATTTATTCGGTTCAACGCGCATGATCGCATTCTTTTCGTCGATCTCGCCGTCTTTGACCATATCCATTGCGATCTTGACCATGGCAGCACCGGTACGTTTTCCGTTTCGGGTCTGCAATAGCCATAAACGACCGTCTTGTATTGTAAATTCGAGGTCCTGCATATCTGAGTAATGATCTTCAAGATCTTGCTGGATCTTATTCAGATCCGCATAGGCTTTGGGCATTGCTTCTTCCAATGAAGGGAAGTTCGCTTTGCGATCCTCTTCAGTTACACCGGCAAGAACGGCCCAGCGTTTTGCGCCTTCGAGTGTGATCTGTTGAGGAGTACGAACACCGGCAACCACATCTTCACCTTGTGCATTGATGAGGTATTCACCGTTAAAAATATCTTCGCCGGTTGCAGCGTCACGAGTGAAAGCTACACCGGTTGCTGAGTTTAGTCCCATATTGCCGTAAACCATAGCCTGGACGTTCACAGCGGTACCCCATTCGTCTGCATACCCGTTCATCTTGCGATAAACTTTTGCACGATCGTTGTTCCAGGAACCGAACACGGAACCGATAGCAAGCCAGAGCTGATCCCATGGATTGGCCGGGAAATCATGTCCGGTCGCTTTTTTTACCGCAGCTTTAAAATCAGCTACCAATTCTTTGAGGTCTTCAACTTCAAGGTCGGTATCAAGTTCAACGCCTTTTGATTTTTTCGCTGCTTCAATGATCTCTTCAAAGGGATCGATATCTTCTTTATTTTCGGGTTTCAAGCCAAGAACCACATCACCGAACATCTGAACGAAACGACGGTATGAATCCCATGCAAAACGGGCATTGCCGGATTTGGCTGCGAGGCCTTCAACAACGTCATCGTTCATACCAAGGTTGAGGACCGTATCCATCATACCCGGCATGGAGACGCGGGCTCCGGAACGTACCGAGACCAAGAGAGGATCAGCGGCATCGCCGAACTTCATGTTCATGACCTTTTCCATGTGTTGAATACCCGCTTCAACTTCAGGTTTGATCGTTTCAACAGTTTTATCTACGCCATCCTTGTACCATGCGGTACAAACTTCGGTTGTAATGGTAAAACCTGCCGGAACAGGGACGCCAATGAGGTTCATTTCCGCAAGGTTAGCACCTTTTCCGCCCAAGAGATTCTTGTCGGTTGCTTTTCCGTCGGCTTTACCGGCACCGAATAAATAGACATGTTTCATATAATAATCCTTTCTTTTATTTCGCTGAAATATAGACGATTCAGCACCGAAATGCAAGTAAACTAGGAAAGATTTGAAGACGGTATTTCTATCCGCAGATTTCGCCGATTATCGCAGATTATTTATTACAAATAATTTAATCTATGGATATCTGTGCCTGCCGGGGATTGGGAGTATGGGAGCATGTTCAACCCCGGTGGGTCTCATTAATATTACTGTGAATCGCATTATCACAGAGGTCCCGAACAAACAAGAACGTGTCATCCCGGAATCCCAAAGGGATATCCGGGATCGTCCCAATTGGATCCGGGTGTTATATTTCCTATCGATCAAATTATTCCGATCCTGAAACAAGTTCAGGATGACATTGTTCGGGATGACGTGATTTTTTGGCTTGTTTTCAGGATGACTAAATAAGTGTTTGTATTTTATCTGCGATAATCTGAGTAATCTGTGGAGGTCCTTTAAGTGCGCTTAAAGCGTCTATCCAGCTCGTCGATCGTCAAATTCACGATCGTAGGCCGTCCGTGCGGACAGGCATATGGGGATTCGCATTGAAATAGTTGATCGACCAGGTTCTGCATTTCAACAGGTTGAAGGGGATCACCGGTCTTGATGGCTGCTTTGCAGGCATAGGATGCCGCCATATTATAGGTCTTGTTGTGACGGGATTCCTTGTTCTCGCGATAGTTATCGAGGATCTCCAGGACCACTCTGCCTTCATCGATATTCCGCAGGTCGGCAGGGACCGCTTCGATAAGCATGGTATTTTTGCCGAAAGATCGCAGAGAAAAGCCCAGATCCTCAAATTCATTGACCACATCGCCAAGCAGAGAATAATCATCGGGCGATAGTTCCAGAGAGACCGGGAACAACAATTGCTGAGAAGCTTGAGCCGATGATGCCGTAAATGTTTTGAGTGCTTTTTCAAAAAGTATGCGTTCATGCGCGGCGTGTTGATCGATGATAATGATCGCTGAAGCGATCTGTGCAAAAATATATTTATTGTGCGCCTGCCAGAGAGAAACGACCTTTTCATTGCCGTTCGATCGCGGCTGGGTGTTCTGTAAATTATTGTTGAATTGCTCGATCCGCCGCGTTAGGGGATGATCATCCGGCAATGAGGGCGGTTCGGGCGGCCGGCTTGCCGGCATATTATCCAGAGACATCCGTTGCTGTTCTGAAATGGAGTTTTGCAATCTGTATGCCTGTTGACCGAAAGAAAGTGTCACAGGGGGTTGATCCATACTGGGGATAATACGCAAAGTATCTTTAAGAATGGCGGTAATGCTGTTACGAATAAAATGGTAGACCTGCCATTCGTTCTGATATTTGATCTCCGTTTTCTGGGGATGTACATTAACATCGATATCCTGAGGCGGCAGGAAAAGTTTTAAAACAAAGAAGGGATATTCCCCTTTTTCAATCATGGGAGTAAAGGCCGCATAGACCGCTGAATTCATGAGACGGTCATTGACCAAACGATTGTTGACAAAAAGATACTGCTCTCCGCTCTTTTTGCGCACGAGATCGAGTCCTCCGACAAAACCGTTCAGACTCATAAAACCATCGTTGCCTTCGACCGCGATAAGTTTTTGGTCATAATGCGGTGAAAAAACATCCACAATGCGCTTTTTGAGATCCGAAGGATCAAGAATAAAGACTTCGTTATCGTTTGAAAATAATTGGAATCGAAGATTCGGGTAACCGAGCGCAAAACGACGGACGGTATCAACGATATGCCGATATTCCGAGTTAGGCGATTTAAGGAATTTTCGGCGGGCGGGTGTATTGTAAAACAAGCGCCGGACCGTTACATGCGTCCCCGGTTTCATGGGGACCGGTTCAATGCTCTGGACCTCTCCCCCGTTGATGATCAATCGCCGGCCTTCGGTGCTTCCTTTTTGACAAGTTTGAGCTTCCGTCATGGACACCGAGGCGATACTGGGAAGCGCTTCACCGCGGAACCCGAGGGTCCGGATATTTTCCAGGTCATCAATTTGAGCGATCTTGCTGGTTGCATGTTGTTCAAATGACAGCAACAGATCGTCCTCGCTCATGCCGTCGCCATTATCCACCACCCGGATCACATCCTTGCCGCCGTTCTCGATCGAGATCAGGATATCCGTCGCGCCGGCATCAATGGCGTTTTCCATCAATTCCTTTACGACCGATGCGG
>JAIPIT010000014.1 GCA_021734505.1 Fidelibacterota bacterium
AAACTATTTAAACCCCTGAAATCAGCCCTGCAATTACAAGTAAACGAGAATAATATATGTTAGATTTTACTGGAACTTTTAACCTAAAAGTGTTACCTATGTATTGACATTAAAGTGTTACCCATGTTCTGACTTTACCCAACTTCTACATCAACCTATCAACCTATCAACCTATCAACCTATCACCCATCTTACTCTTTCGGCTTCTTGATCAACACCAGCAATCTGTTCATCAATATTGATGACGAAACACCGATTAAAGCATACCATGTCCAGATTATTTTAAATGCATTATTAAACCACCCTTGCCATCCGGCAACGATAATAAATGTCATGACCGCAATAGAGAAAAAGAAAGGAACAACATACTGCCACAGTTTGCATTTTTTAAAGAAGCGAACTGCCACGAACACACCCAAGGTTCCACCGTATGTATACGATGCAATTGATAGCCCCACTTCAACCAACGGACTGTTTTGATTTGTGAATATCATGGCTCCAAACACCATTACAACCCCCCAGGTGAGCGTAGCTATACGGCTGATTTTTAGCCATTTACCTTCGTCAGTTATCTTCTTGAAAATGGGTTTAAAGATATCAACCGTGATCGAACTTGACATAGCGCTCAGTGAGCCGCTGAGCGTTGTCATTGAGGCCGCAAATATACCGGCCACCGTGATCCCCTTAACGACTGGAGGCAAATGGTCGATAATGAATTTTGTAAACAATTCATCGGGTTTTGTAATACCCAAAGCTTCAAAACCGGCACCATTCCATACCATATAAAGCATCGCGCCGATACAAAGAAATATGACAAACTGAACAAATACGACCAGACCACTCCCAATCATAGCTTTTTTGGAATCAGCTGTGCTTTTACAACTGAGAATACGCTGAACGATCAATTGATCGGTCCCATGGCTGGCCATTGAAAGTATTGCGCCTCCAATTACACCTCCGATAAGTGTATATTTATCCTTTAAACCCTCAAAATTCACTAATAATAACTTCCCATTTTCTAGCAATTCTGTAACCGAAGCACCTGCATCGGGAAGCATATTCATTCCTATAACCAAGGCACATACTGCAGCGCCCATGTAAATGATCCATTGGGCAAAATCCATCCACACAACGCCCTTAATGCCCCCCATCAGGGTATAGGCAACTGTAACGATACCTAAGATCAACAAGGAGTAGAAATAAGGTAGTCCGGTTATCATACTTAAAGGGATTGCTACAGCAAACAAACGAACACCGTCTGCAAGCAAACGCGTAAGCATAAAAGTGATCGACATGATCCGCTGCATTGTCACGCCGCCTTTTTCACGGATCGCTTCGTAAACAGAAATATAATTGCCCTTTGCATACATGGGAATAAAAATTCCTGCAACTAAAATTCTTCCGACGATATATCCGATACATACTTGAAGAAAAGTAAAATTCCCCAAGTACGCAACACCGGGAATAGATAAAAATGTCAATACAGATGTTTCGGCAGCAACAATAGAGACCATTACAGCCCACCAGGGAAGCTTATTCCCTGCCGAGAAATAGTCTTTCATATTCTTAACACTTTTCCCCAATAATGACCCGGCAACAAATACACCGATCATGAATGCAGCAATAATGGCAATATCTATCCAATGCATATTTGACCCTTTTCTGTTTATTTATTTAAAAAAACCCGTCCGTCAGTTGACGGACGGGGAAATATACAACAAAGTATTGTGTTTAGAAATTAAAAGTTGAATCCTGTTTCAACATTCATGATCGTTACATTTTCTTCTTTTGGATCAATGACTGAATCACCGTTCATATCACGATATGTCAACATGTAATTATATACAATGCTCACACCACCTCCCAGATCCATTCCTAGAGTAGCTCCCATTATAGTACGTTCTGATGGATGTTTGAAATCCCAGGGATTTGGATCATTGTTACGATGGTAATATGCCGTGATTTCAGATACTAAAGGAATGGTTCCTTTGGGTACAGCGGCTTCAATCTGAAATGTTTGCAAAACATCACCAACTTTGGATACCATATTCATATAATTGCAATCCAAGGTGAAGAAATTTGCGATATTAATGCCAATAGCACCATAGAAGCCCTGTAATTGAGGTAAATTTGTTGAAAGCAATTGATCATATTTTGTTTTCGCAACAAAGCTCTGACCATCTTCCTGAACAAAATACACACGATTAAGATCGTAATTTCTATCAAAGAAACCATACTGGAAATTTTCTTGTGCCCAGCGATATTCTAATTTTGCCGTCAAAAAATTGCTTACGGTAAAACCGATACCCACCGGTGATGTACCAAGAAATACATCATCCGCAGTAAGTTCCATGACAGACGTATGTCCGTCAAGATAACCTAAAATTGCACCGACCGAATAGATCTCCATAGAAAATCCACTACTGCGAATAATGGGAATAGTAATATCGGCTGATGCGGAAAATACAGCCGGATGCTGTGTCATCAGTGTATCTATGGTTGGCATGTAAAGAGTTTCAACAGTATCTTTACTTTCGTAGCCATCAAATGTTGGGAACATAGGATTTATATAAGTTTCTATTATTTCAGGAGTTAAACCAGGTACCGGTGTAAATTCCCACTTATTATTCCCGTCATCATCAACATCGGCAGCATCCGCGACTCCATCTCCATCCGTATCAACGTGAAAATTCTCGTTCATAGGGAACATATCCATCAGATCGGCATAGCCATCTCCATCAAGGTCATCTTCAAAGGCATTAAAAGGATTCAAATCCGCTACGGCACTTAAGCCGATCTCAAGAAATCCTCCTATAGCAAAACGACCACCGAGCAACCCGGGCATGCTGCTTACACCCCCGATCTCAGTCCAATCGGCTATGAAGCCATAAAAGCTCATTGCGATACCGCGATCTTCTTTATGCTTATTGGAAAATCCAAATTCGGTACCAAAACGTTTTTTAACGGGATATTCCAACATATTTGTATATCGGTCTATTGAAATGCCATTTACAAAAGTAACTTCATCCAAACCACCGACCCTAATGTAAAAAGGATCGTATTTTGTCGCCCAAGAAAAGAAGTACAACATATTCAGGTAATCTTTAAATTCATCCCAATTATGCGTACTGATCCTGCCTTCGGCATTGATATACACAGCAAGGTCTAGACCCATGCTTAATTTACCAATGGTAAAGGTCGGACGAAATGCGATTTGATTGTAGAGTTCTCCATCAATGGAAACTGCCCCAATACCGAAGCCTGTCTCAAACATAGAAGACAAACCTGTGTCTTCTTCCGCTTGAACCGCTAAAGGCATCATAAATAGCAGTAACGTGATTACTATCAAAAATGTCTTTTTCATACTTGTAACTCCTCCATTAATTATTAATATCTAAGGTAATATAAATGACTTTTTGTAAAAATCTAATATTTTTCTTTTATTCACCTACTTTTAATTTTCCCCCAATTCCAAATTTGTCGTCCATAAATACAGCAATATGAATTATTTCAGGAATTGTTGAAGCTTCCTTTAAAACAACCTCGATATCATCACTTTTTCGAATTTTATTTGCAAAAGCGGTCGCAAACTGATCCGCTAAGATAGTATTTTTACACGCAACACTTACCAGATCTGCACTTCCAAAACTTTTCGAGTGTCCGAATTTTCCCGAGGAAGCACATAATCCCAGGGGGGAATCTCCAGCTTCAATAATAAGTTTAATTTTATTTGAAAGGGGATGATTTCCGGCAAATAGTTTTACATGAATATCCGATAAGACATCAATATAGTCATCTCCACCGTTTTCAACCATGATCTCGTTGAACTCAAACTCTTTTTTACAGGCTTTCCCAATTTCTTCGGAAAATGCACCGGCTATCCCCGCCATGGGACCCACACCGGTTTTAAAAGAACATTCCGAAAGTTCTTTAAGTATTTTTGGTGCATCGGATGGTACATTCAGAGGTTTTAAAGTGTGTTCGAATTCAGGTGTGATCAAAAAATAGTTTTCAAATAACTTCCGTAAATCTCTGCATTTTCTATCTGCGAAATTATTGATCTCAGCTATCTTAACTTTGGAAGAAATATCAAAAGCGATCCATATATCCGTTTCCATAAAACGATAAGTAAATGATTTAAAACGCTCCCCCATATTCTGTCTATACCATCGGGGTTCATACATGATCAATCTTCCGCTTGCAAGCTTTTAAGTTCTTGGTCGGAGGGAAAGGATTGGACTGCTTCACTAAGTTTGAAATCACCACTCAGTATCTGTTCTTTCAATATTTTAGCGATTTGACGAGCTTTTTTCAATGAGGACATCGGCTGTGTGGAAACCGTTTCTCCGTTAAGAATGATCTTGCCACTCTGTAATTGCTCGTAATTCACCGTCGCGAGCACAGGAGATCCCGGAAGTCCGTAATCTCTCACATAAGTATCTATCTCTTTATTTCTAATTGACACTCTTTTTGCTATATCTTCATCTAAAATCGGAATTGGGACGCCTATCCCAACGAACATACTCACACCGTACTTTTTATAATAAGCCGCTTTGATAAAATCGGGGTCCATCTTTTTCATATCACCGGTAACCGTAAGTGTTGCAGATTGCAGTATAGGAACACCGTGTTCGTTCTTCACGGTACGTGTTCGAAATTGAGTTCCGTTCCATGTAACGTAGCCTTGAGCACCTCCCAGAAAAATACGAGTTCCAATTCCTATCGTTCTTAGTTCAGGATCATTTAAAAGAGGGCTCAATTCACCGGATGTCGAATAAGTCACATTGCCATATTTTGGTTTTAGTATACCCATGTATGTATATTTTTTATCCGGTGTTGAATTTGTCGCAGCCGGATAATTTTGGTAAGCATTACGAGGATTGTGTAGGACCATTTCATTGACTGTATCTTTATTGATCGTAGCCTTAAGTGTTTTCCGGGGATAGCAATCTGTTCCTTTTGCACTTGCCCGTAGTTCCACATCTTTACCGGCTATCAGATCTTCGATCACGTGTGCACCGCCATAAGTGGGGTCTTTTTCAGATTCCTGAGTTGCACCGATATAAGCATCAGCTGCCGCAATTCCTCCATACGCTTCGACACCATTCAATGTTAATCTTTCCATACGCATAGGAGGGTTGGGATGTCCAAAATTTATAAAAGCTCCGGAAGAGCACATAGGTCCGAATGTTGCAGTTGTAACTACATCCACTTTTTCAGCGATCTCTGCTGCAGAATATTCTTCTGCCATTAAAGAGACTTCTTCCGCTGTCAGCACCACTGCTTCTCCGGCTTCGATCTTTCTATTTATTTCCTGATAGGTTTTTGCCATTTTTCTCCCCTATTTCTTGAAAATATAATACTTTTTCAAACTAAATTGCGAACGAATAATTGGCAAAATTAAAAGTTTACAATAATATTGAAATATAAATCCCCTATAAAAGAAATGGAGCAGTACTCCGATTCTACCGTAAATGGTTGATTACAAATCGGTAATTGAAGATATAAATTTTCATTTGTCATACTTGGACTAAAAACTTAAATTCATGCGTTAACAGACAATCACTTACTAAGGATTTTAAATGAAGCTTAAAGTACATGAATTTGACTTACCTCTAAAATATAAGTTTGGCATATCCCGAGAAACAAGAATCGTTCAGAAAACTGCCATTATTGAAGTTCAAGATGGAAATCTTTCCGGATATGGAGAATGCGTTGCTAATCACAAATACTATAAGTTCACTATTGAGATGATCCGGGATGATATTGCAAATGTTGCAGATATACTTCAAAGTATAGACATTTTAGAAACTCCTCCGGAAATAATCTGGGATATATTAAACGGTAAATTAAAACATAACCCTTTTGCACAATGTGCATTGGATATGGCTTTATATGATCTATGGGGTAAAAAACAGAATAAAAGAACTTATGAGCTTTGGGATCTTGATCCTAAAGCAAATCCTGTGACAGATTATACGATCGGAATTGATGAAACCGATATCATGATAAAGAAAATGAAAGAGTTTGACGGTTGGCCCGTCTTTAAGATCAAGTTGGGAACTGATCGTGATATGGAGATCATGCATAAATTGCGTGATAATACTTCCGCTATTTTACGTATTGATGCCAACTGTGCCTGGACTGCAGATCAAACCATTGAATATTCACATACATTAAAAGAACTTGGCGTTGAATTTATTGAACAACCCATGCCGGCTGAAGCTTCAGCTAATGACATGAAAAAGGTCTATGAAAATTCCGTTTTACCTCTAATTGCAGATGAAAGCTGTATTTCGGAAGAGGATGTTGATAAATGCGCGGGCAATTTTCATGGTGTGAATATTAAAGTAGTTAAATGCGGTGGTCTTACTCCGGCGCGTAGAATGATCGATCGCGCCCGGGAATTAGGTATGAAAGTCATGGTTGGATGTATGACAGAATCGACGGTCGGTGTTTCCGGGATAGCACAGTTATTACCATTACTGGATTATGTTGATATGGATGGTCCTCTTCTTCTTGCAAAAGATATTGCGACAGGTATCACCATCAATAAAGGTGTAGTTCATTATTCCGATTTACCCGGTAACGGAGTAACATTAAATGGATTTCAATTATAACAGAGAAAATACTATGAATAAAATTTCAGACGCCCCCGAATTATTATCCTGGAAAATACACATGTCGAGACGCAATCCAAGTCGAGCCATTGCTGTTGTTATTTTAATACTTATCTGCTCATATTTTATTTTTTACACTATGGAAGACTTCTTTTTTACATTTATAGCCACAATTGTTCTTATCATCATGGTCCTACCCTATTATTTGCCGACTACATTTTCGCTAACTGAAGAAGGTATTACACGAAAAATGCTATTTTCGAAGCAAAGCCGAGCCTGGAATGAGTTCAACCGCTATGATTCGGATAAAAACACCATCAAATTATACACAATGAAACAATCATCTCGATTAGACAATTATCGCTCTTTTTTGATCATCTGTAATAAAAACAAGGATGATGTAATGAAAATAGTTCAGGAAAATATAAAGAATTTAGATGCTTAGATGCTTAGGTGCTTAGGTGCTTAGAATTTTAAATCAAGAAAGGAATTTTTTAAGGAATAAATATTAAAAAGAGGAGGACAAAATGCATTTGTATTCATTTGAAAAATTGGATATGTGGAAGGATATTCGGAATTTCGTTAGCGCGGTTTATGAAATAAGTGATAATTTCCCTTATTCGGAATATAAGGGATTACGCGACAAAATACGAAGAGCAACAGTTTCAGTATCTTCCAATATCGCTGAAGGCAGTGGAAGATTAAGTTATAAAGAGCAAGCAAGATTTACACATATTGCTTATTCAAGCCTTCTAGACGTCCTATCACAACTTATGGTAGCTTATGATAGAAAATATATTAATGAAAGCACATATAAAAAGGTCGCGAACTGATAGAAAATCTATCTCCCGGAATTTCGGCATATAGGAAATATTTATTACAAAATGTCAAAGAAATAACAACTTCAGACGCAAATCTCAAAAATATACACTAAAGTACTAAAAACTAAGCTCTAAGCCCTAAACTCTAAGCATTAATGCGCTTTATTATATTGGACATTCCTCTATTTTTACTTATATTTTTCCGTTGTAGTAAATAAAGAAAATTCATTATACTAGATATTGGTTTTTACTATACCGATAGCGGGGGTATAAATAGGTTTGGAAGATAAAGTATTCGAACAAGAAATGATCGATAAGATCGCAACTAAGATCGTCAGCAGACGTTTATCCGTTCCTGCTGTCCTTTTTATGGAGATCTTAAAACCTCTGAACTTTTTCGGAGCTCAGACTCTCAACTTTTTTGGGCCAATTATCGAATCACTGATGAAACCGGGAAATCGTTATTATGATTTTACCGAATTTCTTGAGAAAAGAGAAAATATCGAGCGTATTTTGCAGAGGATAGAAGAACTTGAGAATGAGTTACCCCCTACGCAAAAGAAAAGAAAGCAAAGAAAAAATAGAAAAAGTAAACAACATACATTGCAATTGGAGGATTAAATGATCGCAAAACGTACTGTATGTATGCTGATCCTTCTTCTGGGACTTTTTAGTTTTGCATTTGCCGAACTGGCAATATCAGCAAAAGTTGAAAGCTCTGAGGCTGATGGCAATAAAGTAAATATTGTCATCACGCCCATGGAAGGCTCTAGCATTTACATTGTGCAGACCAGCTTAGAATCAGGGGTATGGACTACCTTTAGGGAGACCCGTGATCTTGTGTTCAGCAGAAATATCGAAAATGATATTTCTACACAATTCAAAGTGATAGCTTTGGATGAAAATCGCACCGTTATTGGTGAAGCAATCTCAGAAAAAATCACTACCGAAGCAAAATGGTTCAATATAAACCGTTTGAATCGTTTTATTGGTTTGATACTTATCTGTGGAGTTATCCTTTATTACATTGGTCGTGCCAGAAAGAATAAAAAGATCTACTTACGTCCTGTCGCCGGCTTACAAGCTTTTGAAGAAGCTGTTGGCCGTGCAACTGAAATGGGACGTTCGGTTCTTTTTGTTCCCGGCATTATGGACCTTGATCAGGTTGAAACCATTTCGGGTTTGATCATCTTGGGGCATGTTGCTAAAATGACAGCACGATATGAAGCAGAACTAAATGTTCCCGTTTCACGATCACTCGTAATGGAAGCCGGACGTGAAACAGTTCAGGCATCCTACATTAGTGAAGGCCGCCCTGATCTTTTCTCTTCAGATATGGTACATTATTACACCGATGATCAGTTTGCTTTTGCTGCAGCCGTTGATGGTATCATGCTTCGTGAAAAACCCGCAGCAGTTTTCCTGCAGGGTAAATTTTACGCGGAATCACTGATCATGGCAGAAACCGGCAACTCGATCGGCGCTATTCAGATCGCCGGTACTGGGTCGCCTTCTCAGATCCCATTCTTTGTCACTGCATGTGATTATACATTGATCGGTGAAGAGTTTTTTGCAGCTTCAGCTTATTTGGGTGATGATCCAAAACTTCTCGGTTCGATCAAAGGCCAAGACATTGTCAAGGCTATTTTAATGGCTTGCTTGGGATTAGGTGTGCTCTTTGAGACATTTAATCTACATTTCTTTAAAAACCTGTTCGCAGGATCATAAACAAGAGGTAAACAACTATGTTTTGGAAAAGAACAATTCCATCTATCATTGTTGCCGCAGTGGGTGTTATTATGCTCCTGTCCTGGTTCATCCCGCACGCGCCTTTCGATGAACTGGAGATCCATGCGACACAGTGGTACGATATTATTGCAAGTTTTGCGATGATCCTTGGTGCTTTGAATTTATTGAAGCTTCAAGGTCGCAAAGTTGTTAAACGTCAAAAGGGCTGGTTATACAGTTTAGCTGCCGTATTGGCTTTCTTTATGACCCTAACTTTTGGCTTTATGGTAAAAGGCGGTTACTATCCTAATTTAGTATCCCTGGGAGATAATCCCGAAGCCGTTATTGAAAAAATAGCTGAAGTCAGCAATACTGAACTTGAAGATACCAGGTCTATCTATATTAATCCGGGACCGAATGGAGAAAAAATATTACTCTATAAGGCAGTTGTCTCTAAAAAAGCCGCTCAAAAAGTTGTTGACGAATTGGAAGAACTGGGTGCAACCGCTTCTATTGGGGAATTAAAATGGGGTTCTCATGTTCAGGGTGAAAAGACTTATTACCGATGGGTTTTCTATACCTTCTTTACACCACTATCAGCGACCATGTTTGCTCTTTTAGCTTTCTTTGTTGCATCTGCATCTTACAGGGCATTCAAAATACGAAATGCCGAAGCAACCGTTCTTCTTGTATCAGGTATCCTTATTATGCTTGGACGAGTTCCGCTTGGTGCGTATTTAACCGCTTGGACACAGAAAATTTCTTGGTTGGCGTGGTTGCATTTACCAACAATCCAGGAATGGCTTTATCAGTACCCTAATGCAGCAGGCGCACGAGCCATTATGATCGGTATCGGACTCGGTATCGTCGGTACTTCATTGCGAGTGATCCTCGGGATTGAAAAATCATTTATGGGAGGAGACTAAAATGGCTAAAGTAAGTTTTCTAGAAAAATTAGATACTCTTGATCGCCGGATCATCTTCCTTATTATTGGTCTGGTTGTTTTAATCCCCCTCCTGATTCCATTTGGCTTGCCCATTGAAACAACTCAATTGACTGAAGATGCCTTCTATGCTCTTGATGAATTACCTCAGGATGCTAAAGTATTGCTATCATTTGAGTATGGTCCGTCAACCAAACCTGAGATACATCCTATGGCAATCTCGGTGCTTCGTCATTTGTTTTCTAAAGGAAATAAAGTCATTATCATGTGCCTATGGCCTGATGGACTTTTTATGGCTAATGAAGCACTTGATCTGGTAGCCCGTCAGGAATTCGGTCTTGAATATGGGGTTGATTACGTCAATCTGGGTTATCGACCCGGAAATGAAGCGATCATTAAAGGTATCACAAAGAGTTTTGCAGCGAACTTTTCCATTGACTCTAAAGGTACCAATATCTCACAGATCCCTATCATGCATGACATTCAAACTGCTCGTGATGTTGATTTTATCTTTTCACTCTCTGCCGGATATCCGGGAGCAATTGAATGGGTCCTCTATGCAGGTGACCCTCTTCAAGTTCCTGTCTCCAGTGGAAACACTTCCATTCAGGTCAATCAGTTATTGCCCTATGTGAAGTCAGGACAAATGAAAGGTATCGTCGCCGGTATGCCGGGTGCTGCCGAATACGAAACCATGGTCATTCGCAAGATCGAGGAAAATATTGGAATTATCACCGATAAGGCTCGTGAATTATTACCGAACTTTAAAGAACGAAGAAATGCAACGAAATTCATGGATGCGCAGTCAATTGCTCACCTTATGATCGTTCTTTTCATTGTTCTTGGTAATATTTCGTTCTTCGTTAAACGCCGTAAACAAAGAAAATATTAGGAGGTAACCCATGTATATAGGAATTTTTGGTGCATGGATCGCCGTCTTTTTGACATTATCCATCTTGAGTTATCTCTATGAAGACAATGTCTTCTATAAATTTGCCGAACATATCTTTGTTGGTGTTTCTGCAGCTCACTGGGCAACCATTGCCTTCTGGAATCAGGTTCAACCAAATCTCTTTGGCCGACTTTGGCCACAAGCAGAAGTTGCCGCCCTTGATGGTTTTCAGAAGTTCTGGTATGGTATTTATCATGGATTACATGTAATTTTTGGTAAGGTATTTCCGGAAGCAACCATCAATGGTGTTCTTTATCGTGGAATTGGAGACCAACCTCAAAACTTAAGCTACCTTATTGCATTTGTTCTCGGCCTTTTCATGCTTTTCCGTCTTATCCCTAAGATCGGTTGGTTGAGCAGATGGTCGCTTGCATATGTTATCGGAATGGCAGCCGGTCTCCGTTTATACGGTTATATGAGTTCAGATGTTATTGGCCAGATCCATGCTACTATGCTTCCTTTGTGGACAGGTAATGTGGGCGACAGTATCAATAATATCATTCTAATTGTGGGTGTGCTAACAGGTCTATTCTACTTCTTCTTCTCTGTAGAACACAAAGGCGCCCTCAAAGTCGTGTCACGCATCGGTATTTATTTCCTGATGGTCTATTTCGGTGCTTCCTTTGGTTTCGCCGTTATGGGTCGTATTTCCCTTCTGATCGGTCGTTTCAACGACCTGATCCTCTACTCAGGCAAAGAATATGGATTCGCAACGCCGATCCTTCTTGTAATTATGGTCGTTGTACTTATTCTGACAACTCGAAAGAATAAAACAGAAAAAGAAGTATAACTCTCGCATGACATAAAAAAGAAGCCCTGTTCAATTATTTGAACAGGGCTTTTCTTTTAAATAGCTTTGTTTGTTTTCGCCCCTATGCTTAAATTTATTCACTTTAATAAACGGAATGATAATGAAAACCATTAGTTTCGAAATCCGCACTTCTTCAAGAACAGCTTTTTCTGATATTACCTCCGATCTGCAAAATTTATTGAATGACAATAATTGCCAGAGTGGTATCATAACTGTTTTTACTCCGCATACAACCGCCGGGATCACCATTAATGAAAATGCGGATCCCGATGTGCAGCATGATCTGAAATACAAATTAAATGAGATGATCCCTAAAGATGAGGCATCTTATCGCCATTCTGAGGGAAACAGTGACAGTCATTTAAAATCATCTTTGTTCTCCCCTTCTTTAAATCTCATTTATGAAAATGGGAAATTGATATTAGGCATCTGGCAAGCGGTATATTTTTGTGAATTTGATGGACCACGCATACGAAAGGTCCATGTTAAAATAATCGAAGACAATAATTAATAACGAGGACACAATGAAACGAACTTTACTACTCTTGATCATAATAAGCATTCTAAGTCTGCCTCTGATTGCTGAAGAAACCGAAGATTCACCTTGGAATATTTACACCGAGATTGATATGTATATGGCGTATAAGATGGGAATCAAATACAAAATAAATGAACGGTTTGATTTCGTAACAAGTTTTGGTATCAATATGATAGAAAATACTCAGTACGCCTACAGTATGTATGCATCTTATCATACCATGTCAGATTATAACAAATTTATTGTTTCGGTAAATTTGGGGATTATTCAAGGTGTTTTTGACATCACTACTACGAACTATGATCATTATGTTTTTATCAATCCGGGAGCAACCATGCATATTACATACCCGCTCTTCGACAGATTGCGGATCGGAGCGCAAGGCGGAATGGTCCTAATGATCGGTTATGATCAAAATACATGGGGAGGCAGTTTGGAGCCCTATGCAGGCATTACATTATGTTTTTCAGAATAAAGCTTATTTTAAAAGCAGCATTTTAGCACTCTGCTGAAATTCCCCTGCCTTCATTGTATAAATATATATCCCACTTGCCAATCCAGACGCATTAAATTGAAGCAAATAATTTCCTGCCTGATGGAATTCATGTGTTAAAGTTGTTACATGTTTTCCGGATAAATCATAAACATTAATTTCCACAAATTCCTCTTGAGGAAGAGTATACATGATCTGTGTAACAGGATTAAATGGATTTGGATAATTCTTTTGCAATGAAAATTCTTTAGGTATATCAACAATATCTAATTCAGTATCAATATATACCGTTAAAGTATCGCTATAGTTAAAAACATCAGACTCATCTATTGCCGCTACGGTCCAGTAGTACTCTGTTTGATCTCGAAAGCGACGTTGATCGTGAAAAGTTTCCGTAGAATTGATTACATAAACGGATGAACCTTCGTACCAATAAAATACTTTATAATGAACCTGATCACCCGGATCGGGATCTTGAACGCTTGTCCATTCAAGATGCGGATAACGTGTTGTTTGATAACTGTTGTGAGTCGGGGATATTTGTTTAGGCGCAGGAGGGGCTTCATTTACTGTATTGATACCAAGATGCCGGAATTCTTCTGATGAGCGCCTGGAAGCCATAGCAGGGTCAATTGCATCAACATACCAAAGATATCTACCGTTCTCTTTAAAGTCAGCAGTTACTTGGAAATTGGTTTCAATACCGGAGTAAACACATTCCATACTATCAATATCGGTTCCGATGTAAAGGTTATAATCCAATTGATCGCCCGGATCTATGTCCCGGGATGCCTGCCACTCAAAGTAGGGTCTAAGTGTATCAAGAACAGCATTATCTTCAGGAAAAGCTAGATCAAACGTTTCGGGTAATGAATTGATCGAATTGACTTTAAACGCCCAGGTTCTGGAAACTCTACCATTAATCCCTGAAACCACCCAATAATACGTTTTATTCTCTTTAAGCTCTTCATTTACCTGATAATAATTATTAACTGGCCATACAAAGGTGCTCGTTGAATCAAATTCAGGTGTTTCCCCTAAAATTAACGCACTGCCATCATCAACTACTTCCCAGGTCAATACCGGTCTTCTGGTATTGATAATACTCATACTGTCCGGATAAACAAGCTTGATCTCTGTACCTGAAAATAAATTGCTGGATATATGAATAAGATCCAAATGCGTTATAGATAGACTAACACCATTTGCCTCAGCAGTTAATGTTACGGTATATGTCCCGGTATCGGCATATGCATGTGAGATGGTGTCCCCTATTCCATAAGAGCCGTCACCAAAATCCCACGAATAGCTATATGTTCCCGACGCTAAATCGGACAAAGGCCAAAAGTTCACATCATAATCGGGGTAACCGTTCGTATAGTCGCTTGTGAAATCCAATTCTTCCTGAGATGCAGGTTCCCATTTGATTGCATCAAAAGTGATCTTTTCACTGGAAACTCCCGTCGAATCTCCAAGATAAATGTAATTCGTTCCATCCGTTTTCATCAAGTATTTACCCAAAGAGACCCACGTATCCGGATGTGCGGATTGATCAATTATGACATTACTTACTCCGGCAGCATGGTACACTCGATATATGGCAGTTGTCGCACTTGCATTTGCAGGAATATAGGCAGATACTTTGTAATAAGCATTTTCTGCCATTTGAGGGGTCCAAACCACATAACAGATATCTTCAGCACTTGCTTCGGAATAGGTCCACCAATGATGTCCGCCATAACCGCTTTTAGTACTATGATAATAACGCATTGGAACAATATTGCCTTCAGCTTTTATATAAAAACCATTATTAAATTGTTTATCATCAACGATCGAATCAATAAGAGCAGGCGCAGTATAAGATGTAGCGATACACCAAGGCATGCTTGTATAGCTTGAATTGGCATAATTCAAGCTGGCATGACCATGATTATATCCCGGCCAGTCATAGCGAACGACCGCTCCGTTATAATTCGGCCACGTCGATTCATTCCTGTTTCCATAGGGATCATTGACAATAACTGTTCGTTGATCATTACTTGCTCTTCCCAAACCAACGACAAGATGTCCGCTGCTTGATAGAAAATTGCAGATCGAGAACGGTTGTTCTTTATCAATCTCGGTTGTTACTGTAGACCATGTTGTATTCCAAGTCTGATTTCCTGAAACGCCATGTTTATTGTAATAGCCCAACATGCGTGAATTTGGGCTTCCACCCGTCCACATATAGCCCATACCGCCATAAGTAGTATAACAAGTTGTTTGCGCAGTGTTACAATCGGTGTATGTCAGATCAAAATAATTATCATTATAGTAATAACGTTCATGCACATAAGCGCCATAATTATTTAAATTACCAAATCCCGATATATAAGGCCATTTGGGTAATAACTCGTAGTATGCAAGTACCATCGCAGCAGTGGTCGGTGCACATGAAGAGTAGCCCCTGGGTCCGGGAGTATCATAAACCTGATGAATATAGGGAACATCAAGATACGTATCCTCCGAAGGTACTTCTTGTCCAAAAGATACGGGGGCAGTTGGGAATGCGATGTTTCCAGTATTCTTTTTATGTAGAGAATTGTCCTCCATGATCTCTAACGAGCCCAATTCATTAAAATACAATACCTTACCATCTTTTCCATAAAAGGAATTATTTTCTTTTACTTTGGCAGTCTTGGTACTGAATATTACCTGATCTTGCATATTCGATACGATGATATCGGTATTAGATATCTCTCTTTCTTCATTCAAAATAAACTTTGTATAAGTAAATTCATTTGAATTATCGGACCATCTAAGATTTGCACCATGTCCCAATTCCAGTGTTGATCGCCCAACGCGATCATAGATCTTTAGAACACCGTTTAAACTGTTGAATGCAATAAATCGACTGTCTGCTGACCATGAGGGAAATACATTTCCATACTGGCTATCGGTAATTCGTTCGCGAACATTATCTTCAAGCCTCAATATCCACAATTGATCATTATCGTCATTATAGACTAAGTATTCTCCATCGGGAGAAATTGGTGTTAGATTTGCATAATTTCCAAGATCATATACTGAGGTCATATTTTTAGTTTTAACAAAAAGCGTATTATCAATTGTATATGCTAAATCATTATTATTTGAAAATGAGACTTGCCCTGCACAGAAGACAGGTTCATGCAGAATGGTAATCTCTCCGTCGGCTATGTTCAAAATAGCAGGTGCTTCTTTTCCGGCAGGATTTTCCCGATATTTGAATCCTAACAGTTTTTTATCCGGTGAAAGTGTATAATAATAACCCACTCCAGGTCCGGTTAAAATCGTTTCTGTCCCCGTATTATCTGTATAATAAATTTTTGAATACATTGAATCGGTATAAAAATAGCCATTATCATCGGGAACAATATTTTGTGCGGCGGTTAAAACAATTATTGAAATCAATGCAATAAATAAAGAACGAATGATTTTTGTTGTAAGCATCAAATACTCCTAAAGCATTTTATATTGAGGAGAACATACAATATTTACTATGCAATGTAAAGCCTTGAATTCTACATTATTTATCAATAGATTATGCTAAATAACGGAAGCCTAAATGAAACGAATAATAATATTTTTACTCCTAAGCTCTATTCTCTTTGCTCAGACCTTTGTACCTAATGTCAGTGTTGAAGGTAATAATTTAAATGCTCAAGAAGAACGAATCCTTGAGCAACTGCAAGCAACCATCGAACAGTATATTTTATCTAATAGCTTCAGCAATGAGCGGTATGATTTGGAAATCCCCTATAGGATTACGATATATGTAACACAGGTCACAAAAAGCGGCTCAAAATTGAACATTGCTACTAATGCATTTTTCTCAAATGAATATGATCAACGTTACATTGATAACGCCTGGGTCTTCGAATTCACTGAGGGTGAAGTGTTATACCGTGAAATGATGTATCATCCACTAAGAGATATTATTGATTATTACGGCTATTTAATTATGGCGTCTGAAATGGATGGCATTGAAGATCTCGGGGGCAATTCTATTTTCGATCTGGCTAATGAGATCTATTCCCGTGGAAGCAGCTCTCGTTGGTCCAACGGTTGGAATTCACGCAAAGAAGATTTTGATAAATTAACCGGCGATTTCCGTTTACGGCGGGCCCGTTATTTGTATAATCAAGCTTTCTGGGCACTTGATGACAACCAGGGAACAAAAGCCTGGTACCTGCTTGAAGATGCTTTGAAATACCTCATAGATTCAAAGAATTTGGACTCTCAGAACAAATTTTTAAATTTCTTTGTTGATAAGCATTTTAAGGATAGTGAATATTTTATTAGTGTTTATCAGGATACTACGCTTTTACCGCTTTACCGAAAATTATCACCCGAAAATCAAAACTTTTTCGACGGGATTGTTGAGAATATTATAGAAGGATTCGATCAATAGTCTCAATTGAGATTGCACCTTCCCGTAATAATCTCCATTTATCATCTTTCGATATCATGACCACGGTGCTACCTAAGGCTTTTTCTCTTGCATCCAATTCCGGATCAGAGATCATAAGTTCTATCTCTTTCCCGAATTGTTTTTTTATACTGCGAATATCATTTAAGGGCTTATGGCCTGAAATATTGACTGAGGTCGTAATAACGGGTTTGTCAAATTGCTCTATCATGGCATTACAAAAACTCTGGTCGGGAATACGAAAACCCAAATAACCTTCTACACTGAATAATTTATCAGGTAAAGCGGTATTTTTAGCAGGTAGGATCAGGGTAAGCGCACCCGGTAATAATTCATCGATCAATATTCCGGCATTTACTGAAATATAGGCAAATTGTGAAAGCATATCTTTATCACGGACAAGCATGCTGACCGGCATATGTTCCGGGCGTTGTTTTAGCAAATAGAGTTTATTTAGCACAAGATCCGATAAAGCATCTCCCCCAAAACCATATAGAGTATCGGTAGGGTAAATGAATACATCTTTATTATTTAATGCTTTCAAAACGCTTGGAAGTGCTGTTTTGTCATGATAATTGAGGATCATGAGTTCATAACCTCATGATATAGTTGTCCGCATGCAGCCTTAATCCCTCTTCCTCCACTAAAGCGTAGAGTTACCGCAAACGGAACATTTTCCAAGTTTGTAAGAAAGCGATGAATATCTTTTTCGCTTGGACGTTCAAATCGACCGTCGGTTTCATTATACGGTATGACATTAAGTTTTGAAGGAATTGAACTGAGTTTTTCTATGAGTTCGTGAGCATCTTTTGCTGTATCATTCACTCCTTTTAACAAAACATATCCAAATGTAACCAGCTTATTGGTCACGATCGTATAATATTTAGCTGCTGAAAGCAGATCATCCAAAGGATATCGACGGTTAATGGGCATCAATTCACTTCTCTTAGAATTGTTTGCGGAATTCAAGGAAATTGCCAGTTTAAATTGAAAAGGTAAATGCGCAAATTCACGAATGTACGGCACGATCCCGGATGTGGAAACAGTGATATGGCGGGCACCGATATTCAAGCCCTTTTCATGATTAATGATCCTTGCCGCTTTAATTACTTCTGCATAATTATTGAAGGGTTCCCCCATCCCCATAAAAACAATATTAGAGATCGTTTTATCGGATATTCGTTTTGCAAGAATAACTTGTTCGACTATTTCTCCGGATGTAAGCTTACGTTTTAGACCCATATCACCTGTTTTACAAAAAGTGCATCCCATTGCGCAGCCTATTTCAGAACTTACACACAAAGTATAGTGATGACCGGAATGTAACAATACGGTTTCTATCGCATATCCGTCCTTACATTTGAAAAGAAATTTCTCCGAATCGTCATCATTTGAGATTTCCTGTGTTTCGAGATCAAGTAACACAAGAGACCCTTCTTCATCAAGAATATCTTGTACATTTTTTGAAATATTGTGCATATCGTTTGTGGAATGAATGCCTTTCTGATATATCCATTCAAATATTTGACGACCGACAAAAGGTTTCAGCCCTTTAGAAACAGCCCATTCCTGCATTTCTTCATAATCGAGATTTTTTACTGATTTTATCATGATATAATCTTGATATTTTATTCAAAACAAACAAGATAAATTGATGGAAATATACAAGTTTTTGTAAATGTGTATTTTCTATCGTTTTCCTTGCATTTTACAGCCTAATCCAATATTTTTAAAAGTAATCCATTAAGGAGATATTATGAACACATCAGATTTAATCCAAAGCGTGTCTGAAAAGTCTGAAATTTCTAAAACAGAAAGTAAGGACTTATACGAAGCACTTACTTCTATTATGGAATCTTATTTTACAAGTGAAACGGGAGTTGTTATTCCACAATTCGGTTCTTTTAACATTAAAGAAAAAAACAGCCGGCAGTCATTCAATCCCGCAACAAAGGAATATGTATTACTGCCAAAAAAACTGCTTTTGGCCTTTGTTCCGGCTTCTCAGTTAAAAAAAGACCTTAGATAAGGATCAGATCTATGTCGATTAAAATCACATTCCAACAGCTTGTTGATGAATTCTCCATTTCAACCGGTCGTACAAAAGCCTTTACTAAAGAATTCATCAAAGACGTTTTCACTACAATTCAGGAAGGCCTTAGACGAGATGAAAATGTCAATATTAAAGGCTTGGGTATTTTCAAACTCCAGGAAGTTGCAGAAAGAGAAACAGTCAATCCAAAGACCGGAAAAGTCTCATTAATTGAGGCTCATAAGAAAGTTGTTTTCAAACCCGAGAAAGCTTTGCGGGAAAAAGTAAACGCTAAATATGCCAAATTGAAAACTAAAAATATTAAAATGAAGGAAGCTCCCAAACCCGCTCCTGTCATTACTCCTATTGTGGAAAAACCGGTTAAAAAAGAGCAACTTACTTTTGGTGAACCTTTACCCAAAGCCCCTGTAAAAAAAACAACTCCTCCCCCTCCTCCTCCGCCACCCAAAAACGATAATAAAAAGATCATGCCGACTTTTATTATTGAGGAAAAAAAGAAAAAATCCGCATGGCGATGGTTGTTGCCGCTTTTACTTCTTATTTTGATCTTTGTAGTTATTTTTATAGTACCAACAAAATTTGATTCAATGGAAGATCTTGCTTTTTGGAGAAATTGGAATTGGGGTAAAGACTCGATCCCCGATCATCCAACGGTTATAGAGACTACTGAAGTGGAAACTGAAATTATGCCTATAAATCAGGCTGAGAACATTTTTGTGCAAGCACCTTTGCCTAATAAGGAATCTGTGCCCGTAGAGAAGCTAGAGCCTATTCTTGAAAAAAAAGAACAAGACTCAGCTCCCGTTAAACAGGAGGAACCTGTAGAGCCGACTCAATCTGTTGAAATGGAAGATGAGCAAACATTGATCCATATAGTTAAACCGGGTAATACGCTTTGGGGACTTTCTAAACATTACTATTCACGCACATCACTCTGGCCAAATATATACCGGAAAAATGTTGAGATATTAAGAACACCTGATCTATTGCATATTGGCAGAGAACTTCTTATTCCCCAGTTGCAGGGTGACTCCTTTGAATTAACAAAATCCGATTCTGCGCGTATAGCGCAAGGTTATTACCTTGCCTATCGTGCCTATAAAAAATACGATGCAGAAAAAGCGGAAGGGTACTTGAAAGTAGCTAAGAAATTCAGTACGACGCTTGATAAATAAGATTAAAGACTAAAGATAAAAGTAGGGGTTGGACACCTGTCCATCGTAGCTTTAGCGCTGATGGATGTCCAACCCTTTTTTACTGCATATAAATACATTGATAATTGTTTTTGAAGAGACAAGGCATGCCTTGTCTTTACAACAAAAAGTATCTAATCGGTACAGCTATTACAAAAGTGAACGATAAGACAAAAGCCGACCTTCGTCGGCTTTGTCGGGATGAAAGGATTTGAACCTTCGGCCTCTTCGTCCCGAACGAAGCGCGCTACCGAGCTGCGCCACATCCCGAATTGAAATTTAATTTCAAAAGCCAGGAAATATAAGGAATTTACTATTAAAGAAACAAGTTGTTTTTATGTATCAAGATTATTCTATCATATCAGCAAGATCTGACATTGTATAGAAAGTCATTTCATTGTCATATGCATATTTACAAATTATATTTAAGGTATTGAAACTAACTTGATATTCTCCCGTAACAGTTTCAACTGGTTTATGTGTATAAAACAGAATGATCTTGCCTTCTTCATGTGCATATGTGATAAGATCAAGAAAATATTCTTCACTAGAGTGATCGAAATGATCATCAAGACCACAAGCATAGACAAGTCTTGAATTATTAAAATAACACCGACTTTTCTCCGGTTTTCTAAATTCATTGCTTGTAGCCCGAAGTATGTCAAAGTAATTAAGCAACTCATTATCAATATAATTGCTTCTGCTTCCATACGGGTATGAATATGACCTTACGCAAAGAGACTCAGCTTCAAAAAAATCCATCATGGGAGTTATTTCATCTTCAATATATTTTTCTATTCCATGAGTCGCCGTATACAATGTAGAATAGACATGAATATAACCATGTCCTGCAATTTCATGCCCGGCATCCTGAAGTTTATGCATTCGTTCTATATCGGATTCGCTTCTTGTTCCAATTAATGAAACACAAAATGTAACTTTCCATTCATATTTATTTAAAAGCGAATCTGCATGAAGCCAATTGGTGAAATGATGATCATCAAATGTTATCACTATTCCACCATTAGTTACGGTGACATCTTCTACCTGAGTACATGATGATGTAATAATAACGATGATCAGGATCGGGATTAATAGTATTCGCTTCATTTTTTATTTCTTTTGTCATGTTGCGTTAATCATTATTTCCCTTATCACATTCCATGCAAAGCCCTTGCCCTGCAAAAAACGAACCGCTTTCGCTGTTTCTTCCCGCGTCTCAAAACTTGTATTGGATTTAAACTTTTTTTCAAAATGAAAGCGACAATTTTCAATTTGAATTTCACGATCATAATTTGAGAGGATATTTTGAATAAGAGGTGATGCAATGCCACGTTGAAATAACTTTTCTCGCACTTTGGCCGGACCCAATTGTTTTTTTTGGATCAATTCCTGTGAATATAGATTTGCAAAACGTTCATCATTCAGGTAGTTCTTTTCTTTAAGGTAATCAATGACTTCCGGAATTAGGGCTTTATCGTAGCCTTTTTGTAAAAGCTTGGTACGGAGTTCACCTGAACCATGTTCGCGCAATGTGAGTAACTCCAGAGCCTTTTCACGTATAAATGCACGATCGGCTGCTACTTTTAAGTTGAGTATATCTCCTTCAGAGAGCTCTTTTCCTGAAGATAAATTAAACTTAAATATCAAATCATCAGTAATGCTGATACGTTCATCATTGTCCAGAAAACAATTGTAACGATTGGAGTGATTTTTTTGCTGTGTCAGGCGTAAAACGGCCGGCATAAGATCTATACGCTTTCTTCGACCTTATTCTTTCCAATTCCCAAAGCATCTTTAACTTCATCGGCGATAGTTTTTAGAATATCTTCATGTTCTTCAAGAAAAACCTTAGAGTTTTCTCTACCCTGACCGATCTTTTCTTTATTATAACTGTACCAGGAACCGGATTTTTCTATAATATTATAAACAACGGCCAGGTCAAGCACATCACCGATGTAAGAGATACCTTTACCATACATAATATCAAATTCTGTTTTCTTGAAAGGAGGTGCGACTTTATTCTTGACCACTTTTACTGTGGTTCGAGTGCCCGTAAAATCATTTCCATCCTTAATAGCCGTTGAACGACGAACTTCCAAACGAACGCTTGTATAGAATTTCAGCGCACGGCCTCCGGTGGTCGTTTCCGGGTTACCGAACATTACGCCGATCTTTTCTCTTATCTGATTAATAAATATGATCGCGACATGTGATTTGCTTACTAAACCGGTCAGTTTACGTAGGGCTTGACTCATTAAACGAGCCTGCAGTCCCATATGGCTATCGCCCATATCCCCTTCTATCTCAGCACGGGGTACGAGAGCTGCTACCGAATCGATCACAATGATATCCAAAGCATTACTTCGGACAAGTGTTTCAGTGATCTCAAGTGCCTGTTCACCGCAATCGGGTTGCGAAACCAATAAACGGTTTGTATCGATACCTAAATTCTTAGCATATCCGATATCCAAAGAATGTTCAGCATCAATAAATGCAGCATTCCCGCCGGCTTTTTGTGCTTCTGCAATACAATGGAGTGCCAAGGTGGTCTTTCCTGAAGATTCCGGTCCGTAGATCTCTGAAATTCTTCCTCTGGGAATTCCGCCAATGCCCAAAGCAGCATCCAAACTAAGTGCTCCTGTTGAGATGGCACCAATATTAAGAGGTTTTGAGTCATCACCCATGTACATAACTGAACCTTTGCCAAATTGACGGTCAATCTGTTCAATAGCTACTTCTAATGCCTTTAGGCGGTCATCTTTTGCCATGATATTATCCTTTCAACGATATAATTTTATGCCTGCATTTTAAACAAAATAAGTTAGAATTGAAATAAAAAAAGGAAGGCAATTATACCTGGGTGAATTCTTTGACCGGGGTCACAGAAATTAGTTTGAGGATTTAAACTGTAAAGCCACACCATCCCACTCCGCTGAAGCTACGAGGGAAAAGTTGGTGTGGCTCCGCGATTTTTCTTCTCTATAATCGTAGAGACATGCCATGGCATGTCTCTACATGATTAATATTACATTTTCAATACTATTTTAAGTTCGCAACCGCCAATGATGCAGAACCGACCAAACCGGCATCATTACCCAGTTGTGCCCGGACAATTTCAACTGCTTCTGCGGGAATAGTATAGGCATGTTTCAGCATACCCATGCGAACAGGGTTCATCAGCAAATCACCGGCATTAGAAATACCACCGCCAATGATTATCATTTCAGGATTCAGGATATTAACCAGACTTGCAATAGCATGTCCAAGAATTTCGCCTGTTTCCTTCAGAACTTCGATCGAGATTTTATCTCCGGCTGTAGCAGCCATAGCGATGGCTTTCGGGGTCACTTTCCCATCTTCCAGATATTTTCCGATAGATGTCTCGATCCCTTTGCTTTTGTACATTTCAAAGCGCTCAATGATGCCATCTTTGCCAACATAGCGTTCCAAACAGCCGTAATTACCGCATCCGCAGTATTTTCCATCGCGTGCAATTGACATATGTCCGATCTCACCGGCGGTAAATGTTGTCCCGCGGTAAAGCTCTCCATTTAGAATGATACCACCACCTACACCGGTTCCTACGGTCAGCGCGATTACATTTTTCTTGCCTTTCCCACTGCCATAGTAAAATTCACCGAGAGACATAGCATTAACATCATTATCCAGGAACGCCGGTTTATTCAAATGATCTGAAATACCTTTTGCCAGATAAATACCATTCAGGTTTGGGATATTGGTAACGACCTTCAATTGACCAGTTTCAGGATTCAATAATCCTGGAGATCCAATACCAATACCCATGATATCTTCTTGAGGTAATTTTGAATCATCCATCACTTTTTGGGTACATTCGGCAATATGTTTGACAATTTCATCACCGTTTTTCTTGGGATCGGTAACAAATGAGTCTTTGATGATAATTTTACCATTCTCATCGATAATACCCACTTTGATACCGGTACCTCCAAAATCAATACCAACATAATACTTCATTTATTCTTCCTTTTTGTTTGTTTAATCTTTGTTGTACAGACGCCATGCATGGCGTCTCATAGACGCGATAAATCGCGTCTCTACATTTTATCCAATGAATTCATTTCCTACTTTTCTTGCGCGGGTCGGATGATCCAGATCCACACCACAAGCGATCCCTACTTCAACCAGAACATTCCAGCAGGCTTGCAATTGCAAATAGGCATCATGACAAGATAGTGATGGAATTTTGATCGTCGGGAACATGGTATCATGATCAGAGATCGCGATCACTTTCATGCCCACACCATCAACCAAAACTTCTTTGAACTTTTCTTCTTCTTCTTTGTATGGGTCAACAACGATCACAACTTCATTCTCGCTCATAACCTCTTCAATACCATGAACCGCATAGGTCCCTTCAAGATACCCCGATTTTTTACGAGTGATCTCGTTCGTTTTAAGAGCTGCTTCCTCGGCAACACCAACATTACGCCCGGCAAAATATATAACATCCGCTTTGGCTATACTAGCGATCAATTCGGGATCGATCTCCATTTCAAGAACTTCTTTGGATTTATCGGCCAGTTCTTCCATGGTATAGGTACAATTAGCCCCTAAAAATGATTTGACGAGTTGATGATAGAATAAAGCTTGTTCAATCACACTTTTTGTAGCTGCAACAGCTTCTTCTTTACCACAATTTAAAACAAATTCATCATCTGAGATGGCACCAAGGGGTGTATTTTCATGTGCGATCAAGGCAAATTTTCCCGCAGCTTCTTTATTCTTAAAAAGCGAGATGACTTCTTTGGTCTTACCAGAATTTGAAGCACCAAAAAGAGTGAATTCTTTCAATTTCAATTCAGCAGCCTGGCGACTACCCTCAGTATAAGCCGTAATACCAAAACCATTTTTCTGGATCAGATTGATCGTATGTTTTGCGGGGAAAATTCTTGATGAACCTTCACCGGACATGAAAAGTTTTTTTGTCTCTTTTAAAGAATCTATCGCTTTTGTGAGATCTTTTGTTTTAAAGTTGCGGATGACATCTACAGTTTCAAGCATTTCTTTACAAAGAGCGTATTGCGCATATTTTGGTTCTGATAATTTCATTTTATTTTCCTTGGTCTATTATTATTTTTTTTCAATTATTTTCAGTACGCTAAGATCAGCGTATTCGGGTTTTTTCCCCAACAAAGGCCTAATATATTCATTGAATGCCGGGGTCATATCCATACCGTTTTCCGCAATATATTTTGCGGGAATGGGTTTTTGTTTACCACCGACATCGCATAGAGGAACTTTGCCGATCCGGGTTTTGTATTCGGGACCTTCCAGGCATTCGATGGTTGTCATGAAACCGGACTCGCCATTGGCGGCCAATTCAACGGCTTTGACACCTAACTCAAATGCTTCTTTCACATCTATATCAACGGTACGGTCATCTGCGCACATGGGTAAGGATTCGGTGACCTGAAATTCACCACGCATATCGGGGAAATGTTTTGTAATGATCTTATGGATTTCCATTCCAACGGAAACGCCACCCATAGCACCAAATTCCTTGTTACCAAAATCATCATTGACTTTGGTCGCAGAAACCGGATTGCCGTCTTCGTCCATCACCCCTTCACCGGTAATAATGGAAACAAATCCGTATTTATCATAACATTCTTTAAAGAACTCTACAAATTTATCTTCATTGAAGGGAGTTTCCGGCATGAGAATGATATGAGGCGGATCAGATTCCTTTTCCTTGAATCCATAAGGTGCAGCTGCCAGCCATCCGGCCGAACGACCGATCGTCTGATAAATAACGAACTGGTCGACTTTTTGCATGTCCTGGGTAAGACGGCCGCCCTGATAGACAGATAGTGCCGTATATCGAGCCGCAGAAGGGAATCCGGGTGTATGATCGGTCAATGGCAGGTCATTATCTACGGTTTTGGGACAACCCATGCCTCCCAACTCATAACCTTGCTCTTTACAGTATTTTTCAACTTCATAAACGTTCAATTGTGTATCGTCGCCGCCAATCCCAAAAAAATAGCGAATATTGTATTTTTTAAAAACTTCAAGCACACGCGGTATATTTTCAGTATTAAGTTTAATTCTTGAAGAACCTAAGGCTGAACCAGGTGTTTGTTGAAGCAGATCAACAGGGGCATTGGTAAGATCAATAAAATCTTCTTCCAAAAGACCTTTCATTCCAAAATGACATCCCCAAACTTCTTCTACGTTTTCTTCTTTTAGACATTGTGAGATAATCCCGGCCAGACTTGAATTGATCACAGCTGTGGGTCCACCGGTTTGTGCTACAACAGCAATTCCTTTCATTCTAATTGTGCTCCTTTGCTTATTTTGACTTGATCACTGATCCTCAGACAGGATTACAGGATATTCCAGGTTGTCTTTAGACAGGATAACAGGATATTCCGGGATGTCTTTAGACAGGATTACAGGATTTATCGGATTGTCCCCAGACAGGATAACTAGATAACCATGATGAGGTTTTTTCTGTATCGTTTGATTTTTTTAAAATCCCGTTAATCGTATTTATCCATCATCCATAATTCCTAATTATTCAAAACATCGATTTCAATAAGTTCGCTACGAATTTATAGTACATATTGCCTACTTCGATGAAGCCTGTTTCAAAATCTATATGTTTGCGGTCGGTTCCCCAATCCACAAAACCTCCAACCCAATGTGGTGCCAGATCAAAAGCCAGAGCGGCAGTTTTACCCTCTCCAATTTGGTCCATGACGAGCAAGGGGATCTCTTCTTTATTCACTTCTGTGCTTAAAATACCGTTCATAGCGGATATTTCTATTTTCCGGCCGCATAATATGCATGCGTTCTTATCTTTAGGTTCAAATTCGTTGTATCCACCAATGACTGCGGGACGCATCCAGTCAAGGTCTTTGCAGATCGGATGATGTATATCGAGAGGTGTCACTGCAATTCCCTGGTCGTAATTTCTACGATCATCGTATTCATTTAATTTAACCGGAAGAACATCTTCAAGAGGTGAATTTTTGTATTCAATGTTTAAACCTGTAAATGATTCCCAACCACCGATCATTAATAGTGAACCACCCTGCTTCGTAAAATCCGCAATTTCTTTAAGTCGTTCATCATTGATCTGTTCACGGGGATAGTCTGAGAGAATGATCAGGTCATAAGCAGAAATAGTGATACTTTGTGGAAATGGTAAAGCGGAGGGAACATAATCCATATCATATCCTTCCGCATGAATGATAGCTGCAAGATATATCGCAGCCATATCAATATCGTCATCTCCGCAAAACAGAATATTTTTCTCTGATCCTTGTATGAATCTTCTTAAAGCAAGAGGTTCCAAAACATGCTCCTAAAAAAAGGCGTCCGTCAGCTGACGAACGCCCTTATACATATTGTCCTTAGAATAGATCCTTGTAGTTGTTCACCGAATAGAATCTAAATTCGATCTCCCTAATATACTCGAAAGGTCCGCCGGCTTTAACGCCTTCTACCAATGAAGCGATCTGTTCCTGTGATTTATAAGCAAGAATAGCATCTAATTTTGTTTGGAATACTTCTTCAGATGCTTCGATCTTTAGATTGGGAGCATCTGCAAAATCACAATATACACCAAATTCATAAGCAACGGGAGGAGGTGTCGGTTCACCGAGTTCCGGCCAAATGTTTCCACCTGCATGGAACATGGAGATCAGAACTTCCTGATAAACGATCTTATGATCAGGGTGAAGATCTTCTCCAGTAGGGAGGAAGATACGGGTCGGCTTAACCTTGCGGATATAATAAGTAAAAGCATTTTGAAGTCCGGTATAACCTTCGATAGCGGGATCGCCGGCTTTGGCAGCACGACGGCCAACAAAAGAGGTCGTATCACAATCCGGAAAATCAGCAAAAAAGAAATGCTCTTCATCAAGACCCATGACCTTGAAAGATTCAATAGTTTCTTCCTGACGGATCTTACCGATGGTCTTTTCCTGCTCCATATGGCAATAGCCCATGCCGCCATCGGTAGTTACCAATGCATAAACATCAACACCGGCTTCGATAGCTGAGCGCATCGTAATACCGGAGCCTAATACAATATCATCATCATGAGGACCGATGAACAGCCATGTTTCTTTTTCTTTCCAATCCGGAAAAATTCCCTTCAAATTATCAACACTTTTTACGTCTTTTCCTGTGCGGCGCAAAAACTTCATGCTCGCTCCTTTTCGTTATAGGTTTACCTGTCCAGAATCTGATTAGTACCATTATTTATCAATCTTATTAAGATGCACATATTTTCAATCATTTTCAATTGATTTTTTCATTTTTTTGAATGATTAGCAAGAAATTAAGGATTTTTCCTAACTACCTAAAATTAAGGGAGAAAGGAGTATAGAGTATGGAGTGTAGAGTATGCAAAAGAAAATATAATATCAAAAGTCAAAATCGGAAGACCCCACTTCTTTGCATTGAAGTAGCTACGCAGGACTGGCGAAATATAGAATATGATCAGCAGAAAGCTGGGGGTTGTACCAGTATTTTATTCTTACTTTCTTCTTTGAGACGCGAATATTTAATCCGTCACAGGATCCTGTGGAGCTACAGAGTTCTTTGGAAATGTGGGCGCAAAAAGCTTTGCTTTTTGTTAGTCTCTCCATCTCACCTTTTCACCTTCTTCTTTACAAAAACACCTTGTATTCACAAGCACTTTGCTTTAGTTTTCAAAATATTGCACACACGGTAGTTGCAAGGCAAATAAATGATAATGAGGAATAAAATTTATCAAAGATCAAAATAATAATTCAGACAATAAACTCACGAGTTCGATTCTTAATAAATTTGGAATTACAGCGCTAAATCCAATGCAGGAGGAGGCGGCTGAAGCGATACTGTCGAATTCGGATGTTATCCTGCTTTCTCCAACCGGGACAGGTAAGACCCTGGCCTTTCTCATACCATTGATCGAGACACTTAATCCGAACTGTGATGAGGTTCAAGTTCTGATCCTTGTTCCTTCCCGCGAATTGGCTTTACAAATTGAACAAGTATGCCGCGATATCGGATCGGGATTTAAAGTTAATGCCGTGTATGGCGGACGTTCGGGAACACTTGACAAGATCGACCTGAAACATCGGCCGGCCATTCTTATTGGCACACCCGGACGGATCGCCGATAGATTAAGACGAGACAATTTCCCTTTGGAAAACATCAATACTCTTGTTTTGGATGAATATGATAAATCTCTGGAAGTCGGTTTTGAAAAGGAAATGACCCAGATCATTGAAAAACTTCCCTATGTGGGTCAAAGAATTCTCACATCGGCGACCAGCTATGCCAAAATACCTGAATTTATTGGCCTGCAGGAACCTGTTATTATCGACTATCTTCAGGAAACCGGTTCTCAACTAACGGTAAAGATGCTTCTTTCCGATGATAAAGACAAACTGAGATCGTTGAAAAAAGCGCTGGCCTTTATTGGTCCGCAACTCGGCATCATATTTTGCAACCATAAAGATGCTTTGGAGCGGATACATGCATTTTTGGCTGAACAGAACATTCAACATGAATGCTTTCATGGCGGCATGGAACAAGTCGATCGCGAACGCGCTCTGGTCAAATTCCGCAATGGTTCATCTAAACTGCTTCTGGCCACCGACTTGGCGGCACGCGGACTGGATATTCCCGAAATTAAATTCATTCTTCATTATCATCTTCCCCTGCATAAAAAAGAATTCATCCACCGGAACGGACGAACCGCTCGTGTGAACGAACATAGCATTGCCTATATACTGCAATGGAAAGACGCCGAGATCCCCGATTTTATTAAAGACATAGCGCCCGAGGAACTCAATGTAGACGAGCAGCCGGACAGCACGCTCACGCCGCCCCAAGAATGGAAAACCCTGTACATCACAGGCGGACGGCGAGATAAAATATCAAAAGGTGATATCGCCGGATTGTTTTTCAAACAAGGTGAGATCAAAAAAGATCAGCTCGGCCTCATCGAGATCAAGCAAACTTGCGCCTATGCAGCTGTCCAAGCCGATGCAGCTGAAAAGCTCATCGAAAAGACACATAATAGCAAACTTAAAAAAAAGAAGGTAAGAATTAATCTTATATGATCCCTCCTTCGTCCCGAAGGATCGGGACTACGGCGGGCAGGCATAAGCGAGAATAGTGTTATCCTGAGCATTGAGATAGTTCTAAATTAAAATCATGTCTATAGAAAATAACCAAGAAACAACAAGCAGATTGCACCCTCGGAATAAAAACCGTGAGCAATATGACCTTGCTGCATTAGTAAGCCTTTATCCAAAGCTGGAAAATTATATTAAACCTAACAAATTTGGCGTAAAATCCGTCGATTTTTCAAATCCACATGCTGTTAAAATTTTAAACAAAGCGATACTAGATCATTATTACGGAATAAAGAATTGGGATTTCCCCAGTGAGAATTTGTGCCCGGCAATACCCGGTCGAGCAGATTACATCCATCATATCGCTGATCTACTAAGTGAATATAATTCAGGTGTCATTCCAATCGGAAAGAAAATTACATGTTATGATATTGGTGTAGGAGCCAGTTGCATTTACCCCATTATTGGTGTTGTAGAATATAATTGGAATTTTATTGGCTCTGAGACTGATCCAAAATCACTTATATCTGCTAATGCTATTGTTAAATTCAATCCATCCCTTAAAAACAAAATTGAATGTAAATTGCAAAAAAATCCGAATGATATATTCTTTGGTATCATTGATATGGAAGATAAAATTGACTTATCCATATGTAATCCACCCTTTCATTCTTCAGCAGAAGAAGCTCAGAAAGTAACTCAAAGAAAAGTCAAGAATCTATCGGGAAGAAATTCAGAATTTCCGACACGAAATTTTGCAGGAATCAGTAATGAACTCATATGTGATGGTGGAGAATATAAGTTCATTATGAATATGATCAGAGAGAGCAAGCTATTTTCAAAAAACTGTTATTGGTTTTCAACCTTAGTGTCAAAACAGTCTAATTTAAAAGGGATAACCATAACCCTGAAAAAAGCCGGCGCGACACAGATCAGAACCATCCCCATGGGCACCGGAAATAAATCCACTCGTATCGTCGCCTGGACATTCTTCTCTGAAGAAGAACAAAAAGAATGGGCGGAAACGAGATGGTGACTAGTAACTAGTAACTAGTAACTAGTGACTGGTAACTGGTAACTAGTGACTGGTAACCGGTAACTGGTAAAGATTATGGAGAAAAATACTACAGCAAAAATAGAACAACTCAATAATCCCTTACATGGGATTAAATTGACACATATGCTAGAGTTGTTAGTCAAGCATTTTACGTGGGAACAACTGGCAATAATGGTCAACATCAACTGTTTTAAAAACGATCCTTCAATCAAGTCCTCCCTTAAGTTTTTAAGAAAAACACCGTGGGCTAGAGATAAGGTTGAAGAATTATATATTGATTTGATCAGTAATCAGTGAGCAGCCTGCCCTTCGTAGCTAAACGAATTTTAGCGTAGTAGGGTAAACAGTAAACAATGAACTATAGTGAGCGGATGAAGAAGTAAGCAGTGACCGGTGACCAGCGCTCAGCGCCCAGTGCCCATCTTCTTACCCTCTTACTCTCTTAACGACCAGCCAGCAGACCTTCGCTCCTCTCAGTGCCCAGCGCCCAGTGCTCATCTTCTTTTCTTCTTCTTGCATTTCCCCCCATTTCCCTATAAATTTCAAGCTGTTAGAATGAAACAAAAATCGAACTCGAAAGGATAAATATGAGCAAAGGTGTTACCCCTCAATCAACAGATTACGCAAAATGGTATGTAGATGTCGTACAAAAGGCCGAGCTGGCTGATTACTCACCGGTAAAGGGCTGTATGGTCATCCGTCCCTACGGTTTTGCGCTCTGGGAAAATATCAAAGAAAATCTTGACCACATGTTCAAAGAAACCGGACATGTGAATGCCTATTTCCCAATGCTCATTCCCGAAAGTTTTCTAAAAAAAGAAGCGGAACACGTTGAAGGATTTGCTCCCGAATTGGCCGTGGTGACTCATGCCGGCGGTAAAAAGCTGGAAGAGAATCTGGTTATCCGCCCGACATCCGAGACCATTATCTGGTCCATGTACAAAAAATGGATCAATTCCTACCGCGATCTGCCCATCTTGATCAATCAGTGGGCTAACGTGGTCCGTTGGGAAATGCGTACCCGTATGTTCCTGCGTACCACCGAATTTCTCTGGCAGGAAGGGCACACCGCTCATGCTACGGCTGAAGAAGCAGTTGACGAAACACTTAAAATGGTCAATGTATATCGTGACTTTGCAGAAAACTTTATGGCCATGCCGGTCATCGTCGGTAAAAAATCCGAAAAAGAAAAATTTGCCGGTGCTGTGGATACCTATTCCATTGAAGCCATGATGGGCGATAAAAAAGCATTGCAATCAGGTACATCACATTATCTTGGACAAAATTTTGCCAAGGCTTTTGACGTAATGTTCCAAAATGAAAATAATGAACAACAATATGTCTATGCATCAAGTTGGGGCGTTTCAACCCGATTAGTCGGTGCTCTGATCATGGCTCATGGCGATGATAAAGGCTTGATCCTGCCGCCGAAACTGGCTCCGTATCAGGTCGTCGTGGTTCCCATCTATCGCGATGATGAAGCAAAGGCTAAAGTCATGGACTATGTAAAAACGATCACGAATGAATTAAAAGCCAAGGGTGTTCGTTTCCATGTTGATATGCGCGAGACCCTCTCCCCCGGTTTTAAATTCAATGACTGGGAAATGAAGGGCGTTCCGCTGCGTGTTGAAGTCGGTCCTCGTGACGTGGAAG
>JAIPIT010000103.1 GCA_021734505.1 Fidelibacterota bacterium
AATTTGCATAATCGGAGCGACGAGTGATCTCATCATCGCCTTTGACAATGCTGATCTCTTCCTTTTCCGCTTCTGGATTTTCTTCTTCGGACAGACGGCGCAGACGTTCTTTTTTCATGGTCGTTTCAGTAATATCAAAAGGCATGGACATTTTCTTTTTCCGATAACCGGTAAGGGTCAATTCTTTCTTTTCTTCTTCAAAGGGATAATTCATTCTGAAAATATCCCAGCCGTAATCTTTGAAAGCACAGAAGATCAAGTTATCGCCCGTACTATCAAGATTAAGGTGGAAAACGCCGCCGACCACATTGGTGATAGGATAAGCCTAGCCCCCATCTTTCGGCTGAATGTAAATATTAAAAACACCGTTCGCATCGGAAGTATACACAAAACCTCTGCCCATAGGGTCACAGTAAGGATAATTTTCGTCGTGATCGGTCTGCGTTTGCGGGGTTTTGATCTTTGACTCGACATCCACGAGATAAATATCCCACTGATAGGGATGGCGAGGGTCTCTCATATCACGCGTTTTCAATCGCTCACTGGCATATACGATATGTTTTCCGTCCGCGGTCCATTGCGGATTCTCGTCGCCTTCTGTGTCATTGGTGAGATTGATAAGAATATCCTGTTTGAGGTCATAGACAAATATGTCGCTTTGCGAACCGTCATGACCGGAGAATGCGATCAGATCATTGTTGCCGGGGTGATATGCCGCAGAAAAAACTCCCTGAAGTTCCGGCATGGGATAAAAGGTTTGTTTTCCGCTTTCTACATCCACAACCACTAAGGCATCGTGCTTTCCGCTTTTAGCCGCAAAAACGATCTTTTCCGCATCAGGAGACCAGGAAATGCCGGGCGACATCCATTTGAGTTCTTCAAGACTGGCTTTTCTCTGTCCCCTCACCAGACGTTTCATATCACGTCCGTCCTGCGTATTCATCAAATAAATATCGGCGTAGCCCTTGCGATCGCTGAGAAAAGCGATCTTGTCACCCTTGGGCGAAATGGCGGGAGCAATATTCTGAATATTTTTCATTTCCTCGTGATTCGTCAAACGTACGGAAATATCGCGTATATCCTCGCTGGTGCTAATCTCGGGCCAGTACATTTTTTTGAGATAATGGTGCCATTCCTCGGTAAATTCTTTTTTGGACATATTGAAAGTATATTGAAGGGCACGCTCAACATCCAGATAGATCTTGAGCTTGGTATAAAATTCGGTCAATTTCTGATAACCGTAAGTCTCACGAACGAACTTAAAAATACTCTGCCCGCCCTTGTAGGCATAATATCCGGTGAGGGCTTCGAGAGGATAAGCCTCGAACTGGCTATTGTAGGCAAAGTCGCGCATGAACATGTCCGCTTCGGTATCCCAGCGGGATGATTCGTATTCGGCACTGCCTTCAGCCAGCCAAAGAGGGATGTTCAGACGCACAGCTCCGGAGATCACGGACTGAATGCTGCCCGCGTAATAAAGATCGTTCATGAAGGCATGTATCAGTTCATGATGGATCACATGGCGCAGATCGCGGTAAGAACCCTCGAAAGGCACTACAACACGATTCTTGAATAATTCTGTAAAACCTCCAACCCCTTCGGGCATGTAGGAATTGGTGGTGTTGGTCTGCTGAAAATCAGCGTGACTGTCATAGACAATTATCGCATAGCGCTTTTTAAGGTCCCAGTCCAGTAGTGTGGAAATGGATTCATAGGCGTTTTCAGCGGTCTGGGCCGCAAAATTCGAAATTGTCTTATTCTCACCGTTAAAATAAATATTGAAATGCTTACTTTGGATGAAATTCCAGTCAAAAACGTCGTATTGAACCTTATTTTGACCGAACTGGGCAAAAACCAGTCCGAAAAACAGGACCGCAAGGGAAAATACGTTTTTTAGGATCTTCATACTCATCTTTATCTCCACTTCCTAACACCGGAAGGTCCCGTTTGTTTCTGGTTTTTTAGAACTTTTTGCGCAAGATCTCAGCAATATCGCTGTGAATGTCTTCAATACTTCTATTTCCGTCGATGATGTAACAACGGTCGGGCTCTTCACTTGCCAGTTTATAATATCCGTCGCGAACCCTTTTTCTGAATTCAATATTTTCACATTCCAGACGATCTGCGGTACCAATGCGTTTTGAAGCAATTTCAATATCGGTATCGATGATGAAGGTTATGTCCGGCACCAGTTCATGGGCACCGATCATATTCAATTTTGATATCAGATCAAGGGGAAGTTTACGTCCATAACCCTGATAAGCAGTCGTTGAATCGTAAAATCGATCCGATACGACCACTCCGCCCTTGTCAAGATGCGGCCGGATCACTTCCGAGACCAATTGCGAGCGGGCTGCGGCATAGAGAAGCAGCTCAGTCCGGGGATCCATTTCCATATGTTCTTTGTTCAGGAGGACCGAGCGAACTGCATTGCCAATGGGTGTATGGCCGGGATCAAAACAGTAGATCACGTTATGCTCTTTCGACAGGAGATCGACACAGAGTTGGGACTGCACGCTTTTTCCGGAACCGTCAATGCCTTCGAAAGTGATGAACATGATTACCTCTTGATTTTTGTGTGATTAATTTAGAGCATTTGGATTTAAAAAGAAAGGCGAAAACAATTGATAATTGATAATTGATCCTCCTTCGCCAAGGCTTCGGAGGACAAGCAATTGATAATTAACAGTTAACAACTAAAATAAGCTTGTCATCTCGACTGGAGTTCGCCGTAGCTTTGCAAAGGCGAACGTAATGGAGATATCTATATACAGTACAAAAGTAAAATAACTGTTTTTACTTACACATTTCAATTACTCAGAATCATGAATAGATCTCTCCACTTCGCTCCGCTTCGGTCGAGATGACAGACTAAAAATCGTTGTTAATTGCCTGACCTCCGATTTGTTCACTACTTTGCGAGCTGATGGATTCAGTTGAGGTGACACTCCTTCGCAAAAGCTACGGAGCGCAGGCACGCTTGGTTGCTCAAATAGATTGCAGACTCCAGACTCCCGTCACACGTTACCAGTTACCCGTTACTACTTCACAATGCACGATCTCACCGAAATAGATACGGTGGAAATCAGTCTCGCCGGGATATTTTGTAATGATCTTATCGTCCAGAAAATGTGTTTCATCCATATCCTGCCAGTATATCTTTTTACAGGCGAGAATCAGATCCGCCTCGTCAAAACCGGGAGCATCGATACTCGGGACCTTTATGGGTGTCAACCCGGCCTTTACATGCTTATCCGGCACATCCCTTCCGGAGGTTGAACCGAGGTATGATAATGCTTTTTTATACTCTTTTGGAAATCGGCAGAGTGTGAAAGTATCGTATTTATCCATGAATTCAAGTGTGTGCCGTGACGGTCTGACAACAGCTTGAACAAAAGGTTTGTTCCACATACAGCCGATACTGCCCCAGGCGACGGTCATGGTATTGAAATCGTTTTTTTCCATGTTTCCGGCTGTCAGCAAAAACCATTCATGTTCCCAGGCATAAAAAGGTCTTAATTCAAGATGTTTGATATTCAATTTGCTTCTTTTCATGATATTGCTCCTTTTGAAAAAAAATAGTGACATTTAAGGTCAATTGAAATTAAATTCTCATCAAATAACGATTAACATGGAGAAACTATGCCTAAACAACTGAATTATGTCTGTCCAAAATGCGGCAGCCGGCAATACGAATTGGACGAGATACGGACAACCGGAGGAGGACTAAGCAAACTGCTTGATGTTCAAAACAAGAAATTCACCGTCGTAACTTGTGAAAAATGCAAATATTCCGAATTGTATAAAGCCAGCACCAGCATGCTCGGAAATATCTTTGATCTGTTTGTCGGGGGCTAGATCAATAAAAGGGGTTAGACCTGCCAGCCGGATCAGTCAGCAGACTGACTGTTGGCTGGTCGAAAAACAAAAACTGACGAGTCGGAAATTGAGATTGGACGGGTTGATAATTTATACGAAAATTTAATCTTAACTTACTGAAGACAATAATAAAACCGAATTTGTTCCCTGAACTCAACAAGCGATAAAATCAATAAAAAAAACGAGCTAATCCCCTTCACCAAGGCTTCGGAAGGTCACGAATCTCGTTTCTTATTATTTATATTTGGAATAACAAACCAATAAATATCAACTTCTCGACCAGCCAGCATTTCATCTTCGATGGATCAAGCTGGCAGGTCAATTGTCAAATGTTCTCTGCAGCTTTGATCTCTTCGATGTACCAGGACATGATCTTTTCGAATTCTTCACCTTCTGAAAAACCGACTTTTTTATAGCGGATCATTCCCTGTTTATCAATGACAAAAAGTGTGGGAATACCTTTTACACCGAATTCTTTATTGAGTCCTTCGGCATAATACACGGGAAAATCAAATCCGTTTTCGCTGATAAAGGGTGGGACCAGGAATTTATCATCATCGGTTGAAACCACAATGATCGCCACTTCTTCGTCATCACTGAACTGATGATACACCTCGTTCATATGTGGTAGCTCTCTCCGGCATGGCGGGCACCAGGTGGCAAAGAAACTGACGATCAGGATCTTATCTCTGAAATCTTCATGCGTCACAAAATTGGAATCAATACCTTCAATTCTGAATTCCGGCATAGGTATATCAAGCTGGTCGGCCAAAAGGTTTTGCCGCAGTATATTCCGTCCGACAAAAATCGTTTCATCTATCATGGTATTGATCTCAGCCTTTGAGTATCCCAGCAAACCTGCCGTATTCATGATCTCAGCTTTGGCATCAAGTGAACCCGGAGTCATTTTCAATGCTTCAATACAAGCGATCAGCGATGCTTCATAGCGGTTCATCTTGTTCAGGGCTTTTCCGTAATTCAGCAGTATTTCCGTATCCTTATAATCGCCGATGATATTTTCATAGACGTTCAAAGCATCGGTCAGGCGACTGCGTTCGATCAGCAACTGCGCATATCCGTCGCTGATCATAGCGCGGTAAGCAGTCAAACGGTCACTTAATTCTTCCTCGGAAAAATTCCTTTCAGCATAATATTCTTTGGCAGATGTCAAAAATACATCTGTTTTAACCATCTGATTTGCCTGTTCAACGGCAGAGAAAATCGAATCCTGCAAAACCGGATTATCTGTTTTTTCACTGGAAAGGAAACCCAGTGTCATAGCTTTTGAAAAAATATCGTTATTCTTTTTATAGATCGTGATCACTTTCTGATAGTCTTCCACTTCTCCACGCTGTATGATCTCGGGAAGAACCTGTTCGCATCTCTGATAGAGTTCCGGACTTTCCTTTTTTTGATTCTTTACGATATACGAAATAATGCTGTCATAATCGGGCTCTGTTGAAAGTTCCCGGTTTCCACAACCGATCAGCAAGATCATTGCAAGTACGATAACAAATAATTTTTTCATTCTATCTCCTACCCTTTTTTATTTAAAGAGATCCGTTGAGATCCTTAATGAGATCAAATGCGAACTTCCCAGATCGCCATTCACCGAGGGTCTGAAGGAATATGACAAGTCCAAAAGCGGTAAATTGACCTCAATACCGGCATGTA
>JAIPIT010000104.1 GCA_021734505.1 Fidelibacterota bacterium
AGGCATATCCATAGCATTTGGGTTATCACCTTTAAAATGGAAAGTGGGATCGCCGATGATTTGTGACTCAAGGTAAGGGCGGGTCATATGCCATTCTCCGATCGTTACGCCCTGTGCCAGGAGACCCATAAATTCGTTCGCCCAGATATCCTGCAAAACATTAACCGTATTTGCCACGCCGGCAATAACGTTTCCGTCCCCAAACAGATGTGTGCCTGAAATATAATTGGGCATGAAAAATTGTCCATTATAGCATTCATCAAAAATAAAGAGTTCCGCCTGTGTTTTCATTGTTTTGACATCATCGGACCAAAGGTCTATCTTTGCTTCGTAAAGCGAATCTTCCAGTATGCGCTCGGGATCAAAAGCATCATCAACCCAATGTTCAGGGATGTCATAATTGGTAATATAATATTCTTTAGCTTCTTCAAGATTACCGCGGCGTTTGGCTGAACGCAGTTTACTGCGAACAAAACGTTTGACTTCTTCAATATTCTCTCTGGCATTTCCGGGTTCAGGATAACCGGTTAAATACTGTACATCGTCACCTCCGTGGGCATGAAAAATGACCATATCCAATTCGGGGACCTGAAGCGCGCGAATGATGATTTCTTTCATATTGCGAGACATGGTATGCTCGTAATTCTTGATAGAAGCGCCGGGATAAAAGAGTTTGGGGAATTGTTCCTTAAGCATGAGCGTATGATTTTCCCATGCATTAAGGGATTCTGAATGATAACCATGGCCTGTATAGGTCATCATATTATTCAGCACGTCCGGATTGTGTTTTTGTTCAATAACACGATAGAGATATTTCCCGATCATTTCATATTTGCTATCATCTTGAACGGGAGGAAAGATACGTCCGCTGTAAAAATCTTTTTCGACTTTTTGGGGTGAATCTTCAGATAAAGTATAATAGAAAAGCAGTGAATTCTCTTCATCCTGTTTGATGAAATTAAAAACAAGGTCCGGATCATCGTAAAAACGATCAGTAGCTACCGAAATACGAGTATCATCTTTGAATCGTGTTTGATCAATTTTAAATGCCGATGTCAAATGCTGAGCGTCCTGCACCATAACGATAGGAATGTCCCCTATAAATACGGCGCCTTCTATGTTGTCAACGCTCAATAAAGCTTCTTTTACAGCTTCGGGATTCTCCCAGATCTGTGAAAAGAGAGCTACGCTATAGCCTTCTTCTTCCAAAGCCGTGCAATATGAATCTACATAACCATTTGTTTTATTATATGTCATGTCATCCACTATAACGGCAATCGCCGGTGATTTGGCGAAAGCGAATGTTGCGATGATCAACAGGAGAATTGAAAGTTTCTTCATGAATTATCCTTTGTCAAATTATGGTGAAGACAAGGCATTGCCTTGTCTCTAAGATTGTGTTACATATCAAATATAATTGTTCGTTTATCGTTTAAAATATTATCTCCAATGATACTTTCATCTCATTAAAACGCGTATCATTATTGATCGGTCGGACTTCCTTGTATGTTCCCGATAAAGCAGCTCTTCTGCCGCGGAATGGGAAAGCGATCTTTAGGCCGCACTCGATCTCTTCTCTATCGGTGGCATAGTAGGCGATCTCATTAACGGTGATCGCATCATAATACCAATCGGTCATAACGCTGTATTCGATCGATTCGCCGATCTTTATATTGTTATAGTTCAGATTGAAGAAATAGTCAATGCCCTTTCTTTTCAACTGATAGTCCAGTCCGACACTGAAAGTGGTCCATGGAATATAGTGTGCCAACCCCAGGAAATTATCTTCCCGGTGGATATCTTCAAAACCATATGCGATCTCGCTAGTCCATATTTCACCCATTACCGGCGAGTAGGGTATATAGGCACCTCCCCGGAAATGCCGGTACCCATATTGATAGATCAAAGCATCCAGATCGGGATGGTAACCTTGTGCGTTTTCCCAATATTGCTGAAAATACAGATCTATATCAACATGCCGGCTAGCCGTTGAATGTAGAACTGCTCTGTAATTGAATCTGCTCATATTCCAGGTCCCCCGAACCACAGGATCACTACCCCCGTCTGTGATCGTTGCTGCCACTTTTTCCGTAGAGCCCTCAATGGAAAACCGATCAAGAAGCTTCATATCAACTGAGGCGCCGTGACCATTAGTATTTTGCAAGCGTTCTTCCGTGGTTTCGGCATAGCTCAATAATGCGCGGTCAAGTCCGCGAATTCGCATAAAGATAGGTGTTCTGTTTTGTTCCAGACTATATTTTTTGGTCTCGATCTCTTCTTTAAAATTGAAAATAGATGATGTAACACCGAGTCTGATATTTTTATTTTCAAAGCTTATGGCCGGACGAATATGCAGGTTGTTTCGCTTTGAATTCGGTTTGGGGAATACGGATTTAAATTGCTCATCCACATTATAGAAAATATCCATTGCGATGCGAAGGTTCTTCATGAGCGGATAAGAAAAGATGATATTCCAGTCGATACCGTTCAAGTTAAAATCGCCGGTGGTACTGTCTCCAAAGTAAAAGGGTATATCGATATTTGTTTCAGCGTTATGAAGCCACAATTTGCCGATGCGCTCTTCATTTCGGTAAGCGAAGCGACCGCCAAAAAAGAGACCGTTATCCATTTCCTGATATGCCGAGACTTCGAGATTATGATAGCTTTTGCTTTCGGGATTGAAAGGCAGTTTGTATTCACCGCCCGTTCTAAGCCAGGAGTAGCTGAAAGCATAGTTGTAAGGGGCCGTTTCTGCAGAAAGGTAAGCGGGATTGCGTAGGGGTAGATCGGCTGTTAAATCGGTATGAATATCAAGAAAGAGCGACTCGGTGGTCGGGAATTGCGCGAAAGCCAAGCCAAGGATACTGAAGAGAATCAAGAATTTTTTCATTCTGTCGCCTCCTCGACCCAGCCCGGAGTGGGTGGATTATTAATCTTAAAATCCAGCGAGCTGTTATTGTTATCCATAAGTATCATACGGTCACCTTCCCATCGCTCAATCTTGCGTTCGACTGATTGTGAGGAGTAGGAAGCAATACCGCCGGTGAGACCGGCATCGATCGTTGCATCAACGCGTTTATGATCCATTTCAGACGTATTGTCTCTGTACTCCACACCATCGACAGTCCTATTCTTGGGAAGCAGGATACGGTTGAATTCATCATAACCGTAGGCATAAGGATTATTAACATCCATTAGAATGACAGCGTTGTTCATAACGGAATAGAGAAAATCAATACCGTATTTATGATGGATCTGGATCATATCGGTAACATTTGGGTTATTGACATCCCCTTTGTCCGCAACATAATATTCGAAATCAGCATTGAGGAGATTAATAGAATTCACGGGATTGGGTGAGTGGTCAATGGCGTCCTGTGCAATGACGATCAATTCCCCCGGCTGAATGGGATAATCATTACCATCACCCGGGAACATGTAAGCATGAACAGCATGAAGGAGGGAATCGTCGATAAAGCCGAATTCCACATCCGCAATAAGCAAACTATCCAGATAAATGACCTCAGTGCTGTTGTTATATATCTCGGTAAATTGATCATGAAAATACTGAGGGATGATTGAGGCCGCTCCGGTATAATATATTTCCGAGATCAGCAGAGCCGAAGAACGGGAAGTTTGAGTCATAAGTCTCAATAAAATCGTGTCATTATTTGCGATAAAAAGGGATGTGTCCTGAAGCTGTCCATTGATAAGGATTACATCGGTTCCGCTTACTCTGTTTCCTGTTGCGAGAATGTTATAGCTGTCAGGTAATAAATTCTCGAATAGGACCTTCCCTTCGGTATTGCTGACACCCTCATATTCATCCCCGTAGGTAATGGATTGCAGGATCACCTGACCTTCTTGAACAAGTGAATCGCTGCCCGTGGCCGTTGTGTCGATAAGCGTGAGTTCAAGAGAGAAGCGCATGGAATCGGGTGGTGGCACAATGAGCGCGCAAGATATAGTAATGATAAGTACGAGTAATATTGGATATTTTTTCATGCTTATTTACCTCCCCGGAAGAGTTGGTCTATCTTAGATGAAACCTCTATGCCAAAATAAAGCGCAGGGTTTTCCATGGTGTATCTTTCGTTGCTGGACCGTTGCAATTGATACAAAGGGCGATAATTAAAGAAGTTATTTACGTAGAAAGAAAATTCCGAGGCTTTGCCAAGAGATTTTGAAACTCTAATATTAAAAACCCAAATATTCTTACGGTTTTCTTCGAGATACCAATAGTCATCGTAGGTTTTCTTAAAAGATGTATTCGTTATTGCCGCTTGCTCTTGTTCTGTAAAATATATCTCTTCGCCGTGTGAATTGAAATATCCTACAGCTAAAGAATCATTAAGATGATTGTAACGGTCTTTGTCAAATACCACTTGTTGAGCTGAAATGGTTGCCCAGGCACCCAATTCTTTAATTTTAAAATCCAGATTGTAATTCATGTAAAATTTTTCACGTTCAAGGGAACGGTAAATGAAAAACGGGTTCACCTTTTCGTCCATTTCAGGAATATAAATGTATCCCCGCAGATCGTATTTCCCTTTTTCCGAATAAGTATAGTTGTAAGCACCTTGAACACGTAGACGCATATTCAATGGCGTGAAAGGTTTTGTATTGATCTCAAATTCCAATCCACGGGTTTCAGCAGTTAAAGAATTGTCATATATTGTATATGTTGTCGAGATTGAATCATGAATAGGGGGGTCCGTCTCCGATACTGTGTAATCATACTTGTAAACAAAGATGGGTTTACGTGTAGATAGGCTAAAACCATCAAGCGTGGTGCTTTGATAGGCTGTCAGGCTTAGGCCAATATCACCGATGCGTTGATCGATACTAACTTCCCATTTTTTCTGTCGAGATGCTTTAAGATCCGGATTTTCTTTACTGTAAATATAAGTTGAAACAATGACCAATGAATCCACAATATTATTCACATCATCCACATCCACATGAATGGGATTGGGATTTAGCATGGCCAAAGAGGGTGCTTTGGATGTTTCACCGTAGCCAAAACGGATCTGTGTGGTTTTTGTCGGATGCAATAAGATATTTAAACGGGGGTTGAGATAGGTCCCATAATTTGCAGCAAGGAATGTATCATCGCCATAGGATTCCAATCGTGCACCCAAATTCAACTGGTAGGGGATAAGCAGCTTGCCTTTGATCTTGTCTTCGATATAGAACGATGTGGTAGTTAAGGCAGATAAGTCTTCATAATTGCGGGGTCGATCTCGTTTAATCCCGGATATAGAGGGAGGGGTTAAGGGGTTAAAGATACGGCCTTCACCCAGATTGAATTCATCGCGGAAGGTTACACCGGCAAGAAAACTATGTTCGGCTTTCAAAAAATCAAAATTGGCAGCATAGTTTAAATTGTAGTAGAGATTATAGGCTTCTCCGAGAACCGATACCTCGGTCATGTAACTTTGAACATACATGCCCGTATCTGTGCCTTCTTCCATTAAGCCCGTAACATAGGTATTGTCTGCTGAAACTAATTTCTTGGTAAAAGAATTCTGCCTTGTATAATTTG
>JAIPIT010000105.1 GCA_021734505.1 Fidelibacterota bacterium
CAGAAGAAATGGCGAACATACTACAGAAAAAAGCATCGGCCGATATTGATTTTGGTGAAATGGAAGCAACGAGAACGCTGCAATATGTTCTTATGAATGTGGGAAATACGGATGTTTATGACATCACTTTCGTGGCAAATGACTTAACCATACATCCAAAGAAGATCCCTCTTGTTCCCACGCCGGGAGAGGGCGGAGATCTGGTGGCGCTGCCCATCGTCAGTATTAGCAAAGAACACGTGATGCCGCTTTCGGGCGTTGGGTCGTTAATGGAACTCGACCCCGAGGTTTTCAGTGATGTGATGACATTGTGCTACAACTATGATCTGTCACACAACCAAAGCGATTCGACATACATCGGTGATAGTTTGGTCGTCACGGATACTGTTATCGTTGATAGTTTTGACATTGCTGATGAATATACGGTTGCAGGAATTAAACAAGGTGCATTGATAGATATCCTGGCCTCGGGAAGAAATGTTGTAGATGCTGTTTGGCATCCAATGGAGTATTACGATCTGGCATTGGTTGGTACGGTATTAACAATAGATCTTTATGAGTCAGATCTGGACACTTTAGTGGTTCTGAATAACGGGAATGTGCCGCTTCGCATGAGGGTCGTCAATCCAAATGTTTATTATAGCGGAAGCGGTGAAGCCGTGATTGATACGGTCATTATTCCCGGTGCTGAGGTTGATGTTAGCGGACTGGTAAGGGATCCGTATTTTTTCGATGATACTCATGATGCGACTAAAGGAAACATCATGATCTTAGGGTCGGAAACGAATCAGCCTTATATATTTAAAGCAGCGGATGAGATTTGTATTGACGGTGAGTTCAGGATCGCGTTCTCTGAACTGGTCGGCTATTAATATTAACGGTATAAAAATTAAAGATCGGAAAGGTTAAACCGTCCCGATCTTTAATAAAGTTGTTTTTATAAAGTGAGTCCGAAACTCGACGGAGATAAAATAAAGAATGCAATTAGCCATACAAAAAAGAATACTACAGAGACCGTACTCCAAACAAGGGCTTTTTTGTTTTCACGGGTATCTCCTTCAAGCGCTTTTGCTTTACGGGCTATAAAGAATCCGACAAAAGAAAATAAAGGAAAAACAAAACCAACTTGTGCCAGCTTTCGGGCCAAAACGGACTCTTCTCCGGCACTATGGTCAATGTCCTTGGTTTCAACAATATTCTGCCAATCGGCATTGTAAAAGGCTCTGTTAACGTTAAGCAGTCCGGCTTGATACCATTTGACGCCTTTTTCTTTTAAAACGCGTCGTCGCACAGGGTTGAATGCAAAATTCATCTGCTTGACCATCCATTCAAGCGAGCCGGCATAGCGAATTTTTTCCCACAATAAATTGATCAGGGTCATGATCGTTATACCCAGAATGACAGTAACAATGGTCTCTCCCCAAAGACCAACATTCTTGCCGTAGACATTTCCGAAGATCCAATCGATAGCAATAAAAGCAGCTATATAATACATGAATTGTATGGTATAATTGGTAAATGCGACAAAACCGAAACGACGGATATATCGTGATCTTTCTCCAAAGGCTCTGGCTTTTCCCCTTAGCTCCACTAGCCTGATCATACTCATGATCAGCAGAATGCCGAATCCGTTCAGAAGCATGAACTGGAAATACCATCCCATCCAGGGTGTGCCGCGAAGTTCCGGAACCCAGCCGCGATGATCCCAGATATGCAAATAAACATCAAGTCCGGCATCGAAACCTTTCGTGCTTACCACATAAATAATATTTGCTATTACGCCTGCAAGTCCTATCAGATACATAACAATACCGGCGGTCAGCGTAATCTTTGTGAATGGTTTAACTTTTCGCTGTTCATCCGGCATGGTCAGGAAAAGACCGAAGATGGTACCGATAAACGATGCAGCAAGGTAAGGAAAGACAGGTTCGGGATAACCTGCAAGCGGCTGCAGGAAGAAAACAAGAATGAAACGCCCAATGGAATCTGTGCCGATCCTCGGATAGGAAAGATAATAGGTCTCAAGATGTGCCGGATATCCCGGGGAGATGATCCTGGCAAGTCCCCACATCAATGGCGTCAGTGCCAGTACAGCAATAGCCATTATTATATAGGTTTTGATCAGTTTTGCTTTGTCACGATACTTTTCTCTGGAACTGAGGAATCCGTGGATCAAACCATTGAGGATGATACACCATGCAATAGTATGAATGGTCTCGAAATGATTGAAACGCCAGGTGGCAATGTCCCACGTCCATACGGCAGGTCCGATCTCGGGATTGGATGCGGCAGTTAAAGCGGTTTGAATATTTTCACCGATCGCGCCATGATACCCGATAACGCCCTCCACAAGCATTGCAAAGAACAATAAGATCAATCCTCCGACAACTTGACGAGTCACGACGACATGCCCGGGAGTATTCCTGGACAGCTCATGTTCCATGCTGACCGTGTTGCCCATGGCCGAGACCATAAGAAAAAAGCCCGCAAGTCCACCGCCAAACGGCAGTACGATCATCAGTATGAATTCAAGAAATTTTACTTTTGACAGATCGGCAGTCAATAAGTCAACATTAAGTGTATGACTGACCATATGCAGGATCAGCATCATAAAAATAGCAAATCCTCTGAGAAAATCTATGCTTGCAAAGCGTTTCATTTAACTTCCCTTCCCTAAATAAATCCCGGTTTATACCTTATTGCAAAATCCAAATATAAAGAAAAACAAAATTAATTCGAATATGTTCAAAATCCAAAATAAATCGTAAGACCCTACTACGCCAAGGCTTACACCCGGGTTCTAAGAACTTCGCTTCACAGGTCGGAGGGTGGGCGTAAAACGTAAGACGTAAGAAGTAAAAGAATTTTAGTTTCTGGAAATATGAATCAGGAAAGAAGAATAAATCATTAAAAATGTGACAGGGGTCTAAAATTTCAGAAAGTCATTTATCTTTTCATTCTGGTTGCGTACATTAAGCTTTGGTCCCGATATTGCGAACCTCAAATACACCAGGAAAACATGGCAAATTTTGTCCACTTACATACGCACAGTGATTATAGTACGCTTGACGGCGCACAGAAGATCAAGACCATCGTCAAAATGGCAAAAGAATTTGATCTTCCTGCCGTGGCATTGACCGATCACGGAAACATGTTTGGTGCGATCGAGCTGGCAAATGAAGCCAAAAAGGCGGGTATCAAGCCGATATTCGGTTGCGAGGTTTATATTGCAAGGGGATCGCACCTTGACCGTATCAGCATCAGGGAAGAAGAAGGAAAGTATTTTCACCTTGTGCTTCTTGCCATGAATGGAAAAGGCTATAAGAACCTCATGAAGCTCTCCTCGGTGGGCTATCTTGAGGGCTTCTATTACAAGCCCCGTGTGGACAAGGAACTTCTTAAAAAATATAATGAAGGGCTTATTGCAACATCCGCCTGCTTAAAGGGCGAAGCTGCCGTAGCGGCACGGGTCAAAGGCGTTGAAGAAGCCAAAAAAGTCGCTTTGAAATATGCGGAGATCTTTCCCGGCCGTTTCTATCTTGAAATGCAGCGTCACGGGTTACCGGAAGAAGATATTGTCAACGATGTTTTTAAAAAGGTCTCAAAAGAAACCGGTATTCCCCTTGTATGCGCCAACGATGCCCATTACGCAAGGAAAGAACATTTTGAAGCCCATGATGCATTGCTGTGTATTGGAACGGCGTCAAATATCAGCGATGAAAATCGCATGAAATATGCCAACGATCAATTCTATTATAAATCACCAGAGGAAATGGCGGAGCTTTTCAGCGATGTTCCGGAAGCCTATGAAAATACGGCAAAGATCGCAGAACAATGTAGTTTTATACCGGAGATGGGGAAATACCATCTGCCGACATTTCCTATTCCCAAAGAAGCGGGGACACAGGATCCGGATGTTTATCTGGATATGGTCGTCAAAAAAGGTCTTGAAAAACGTTTTAATGGAAACGTAACACAAGAACATCTTGAACGAGTGGATTTTGAGATCTCCGTGATCAAGAAAATGGGTTTTTCCGGATATTTTCTGATCACTCAGGATTTTGTCTTATGGGCCAAAGAACATGATATTCCGGTTGGACCGGGACGAGGATCCGCCGCAGGCTCGCTTGTTGCCTATGCGCTTGAGATCACAAATATAAACCCTCTTGAATTCGACCTGCTGTTTGAGCGTTTTTTGAACCCGGACCGTATTACCATGCCGGATATCGATATCGATTTTTGTTATGAACGGCGACCCGAGGTGATCGATTATATCAAAGATCGTTACGGCGAGGATTCCGTCACCCAGATCATCACTTTCAACCGGATGAATGCTAAAGCCGTTGTACGTGATGTTGCCCGCGTGATGGGCATGGATTATGCCACCGGTGATCGTTTTGCCAAAGCTATTCCCGATGGAATAAAGCTCAGTAAAGAAGAAAAAGAAAACGGCATAACTCCTTTGAAAAAAGCGGAAGAACTCAATAAAGATCTTCAAACCTATATTCACGAAAGTCCGGCAACGGAAAAACTCTGGTCCATGTCACTGGTCTTGGAAGGTATGAACCGCCAGCCGGGAACGCACGCAGCCGGAGTTGTGATCGCACCGGACGATCTCCTGAATTACATCCCTCTTTTCAAATCTACAAAAGGTGATGTGACCACACAGTATGATATGGGCTGCCTGGAACAGGTGGGCATGCTCAAAGTCGATTTTCTGGGACTTCGCACCCTGACCGTGATAAAGCATACTCTCGATCTTGTTAAACGAAACGGCATTGATATTGATATTGACAAAATACCGCTCGATGATCCAAAAGTTTACAGCTTGTTTTCCGAGGGAAGAACCTTCGGGCTTTTCCAGTTCGAATCCGGAGGCATGAGAGAGTATTTAAAGAAACTTCGTCCGACGAGGATCGATGATCTTGTTGCCATGAACGCCCTTTATCGTCCCGGGCCCATGGATAATATTCCCGAATATATTGCCCGCAAACATGGTAAAACGGTTGAATATCCCGACCATAAAATGGAATCCATTCTTAAGCCGACATACGGAATTATCGTTTATCAGGAACAGGTCATGCAGATCGCATCCCAGATCGCCGGAATGTCGCTTGCAAAAGCGGACATTCTTCGCCGCGCCATGGGAAAGAAGAAAAAGGATGTCATGGAAAAAATGCGCCCCGAGTTCATCGAGGGTGCAAAACAGAATGAAGTCAAAGAAAAAGTCGCCGAACGAATATATGATCTTCTCATCAGATTTGCCGAATACGGTTTTAATAAAAGCCATTCTGTGGCTTACGCCTATATCGCATATCAGACCGGCTATCTGAAAGCGCATTATCCCGCTGAATTCATGGCAGCCAACCTGACGTCCGAGCGTGGTGAGATCAAACGCGTGGTTGAATTGGTCAATGAAGCCCAAAAACTCGACATA
>JAIPIT010000015.1 GCA_021734505.1 Fidelibacterota bacterium
AAGACCAGGATCCGATACTGTCAATAATATTAATACCCGGTATTGTCGATCTTAGTATTCCCATTAAATTTGATGCTTCGGCCCAACCGGTATCATTTTTTACTTCAATCAGCAGGTTGATCTTTTCTCCGGGATTCAGAATTGAATCTGCATCGCCTTCTGTTATTGTTTCAACTTGGTTGATCAATGATAATTTTGGCCATTTGTCATAAACCAATGCTTTAAAAATATTTACTCGTCCACTGCCGAGCTGTCCTTCATAACCGGGGTTTAGGTGGTCGATAGGATCTGTATTATCCAACATTCTATTTACCAGCCAATCATTCGAGCTATCCGGATAAACTGATTTCAGTAATGCAAAACAAGAAGCAACAAACGGTGATGCCATAGAGGTGCCCATTAGATATGCGTAAGAATTTGATTTTGTCAAATAGGTACTTAGCATGCTTTCGCCCGGAGCTGACATATCAACACCATAGAAATTATTTGCCGGATCGGCCGCCCCATAGTTCGCCCAGGAAAATCTATCGGTCGAACTAACAGCTGTAACAGAAACCACATTGTCGTAACCGGAGGGATAGTGCGGTACATCGCTTGGGCCGCCGCTATCATCGCCATTCCCTGCCGCAGCAACGATCAGCGAACCATAAGTGTTATAAGCCGTATTGATCAAATTCTGTGAATATGAACTATAGCCGGGACCACCCCATGAGCAGTTGATAATGTCCGCACCTGCTTGTGCCGCATAAAGAATGCCATCCCAGCCTGTATTTATATTTAATTCGGTTTCATCACCCGTAGCTTTTACCGGCATGATCGAAATACTGTATGCTGCCGATGCAATACCGGTATTATTATTGCTTGTTGCTCCGGCCAAACCGGCAACATGTGTCCCGTGACTATTATTCGTTACCATGGGATCTTTGTCGTCATCGGAGCTTGAACTTGATTCATTCGTATCCCAGCCAATGATATTATCTATATAACCATCAGCATCATTATCAGCACCATCTGTAAGGAAAGAGCCACTAGAAATAATGTCTTTTAAATTAGCTAAACCATTACCGTTAATATCACCAATCGCATTAACCGCTTCTTCAGCTGTGACAAAACCATCACCATCCGCATCAAACAATACTATATATTCTGCGGGAATTTCATCCTGGTTTATCCAGATATTTTTCCATAGATCGGGATGAGTATACTCGACACCATCATCTACAACGGCAACAACGATATTGCGATCACCGGGGATTTCACCGCCTTCAAGATCCCAAAGCGTCCAGGCTTCCCGTACTTGCGCTTTATATAGATACCATTGATTTCCGATCATAGGGTCATTGGGAATAGCGTTGATTAGCATGATGGCTTCGCGTTCAGTTCCCCGGATCTTTGTCGATGAGTTTTTTATTTCCGAGATAAAATTAAGCGGAGCTTCAATATTTTGCTGTGTTGTCAAGCGATAAATACGATTCAAATATACATCGCCATCATGATCGGTTGCTTTTGCATTTGGCAACCATGGTTCAATTTTTATAACATTAAATTTATTGATCAGTTTATTCAATTGGGGATAGGGTGTGTTTAAACTTTCACATTGTTCGGTGGTCAGCACTTCTTCATTTTGATCCAGAGAAAAAAGGAATTTATCTGCATAATATGCCGGAGTAACAGCCAACAGCAAGCTTAGTGAAAGTAAGAGTATCGTGAGTGTTTTACGTATTTGTAGCATTTATAAGTCCCTTCTTTTTTATCCGTAATGATATGATTTTAAAGGAAATAAAGCAAGGGTAAATACTTGGAAGTTAAAACATTCAAAAAGTTAATAACCCAAAATCGCAAAAATACATTGGTGTTTTGCGACGATATGTTGCACCATACAGCAGAGATATGCCGTGGCATGTCTCTGTTGATATTATCTTAACCTATCGCAAAATGATTAAAATCATTTTGCTGATTCTTATCTTGAAATAAAAAAACCCTTCGTCAGCAGACGAAGGGTTTTTTATTTATGATGTAAATCCGGTTATTTAATCAGAGACATCTTTTTAATATCGGTGAATGAACCTGAGGTCAGGCGGTAGAAATAAATACCACTTGACATTGCCGAAGCATCAAATCTCAAGTCATAAGCACCTGCTTCAACACTTCCGTTAAGAAGCGTGCGTACATGACGACCGGTAACATCAAAGATATCAACCTTAGTCGTGCCGGTTTCTTTCAATTCGAAGTGAATTGTTGTAACCGGGTTGAATGGGTTCGGATAGTTCTGTGCCAATTCGTATTTGGCCGGAACAATATCCGTAACAGCGGTTGTATCGATATCGGTATCAAAATAACCGCGGATCATCGGGTTACCGAACAGGTAAGTGGCTATTGAGGTCCAGCCACCACCGGGTATTTGCATTGTTGTCTTACCCGAGAAGCTGTTCATATCAGTACCCAACCAAGCGGGATATCCGCCGGCTGTTGTACCTTTTACACCAACCCATACGCTTTCGCCATCACGAAGGACAACGCCGTCGCGGCCTGGTGTTACAGTCATAATGTCAGGGATCTGGAAAGTATTCCAGCCTGCAATGGCTGTAACTGGAGGTTCAATAAGCAACCAGCTGTCGCCGGGCATACCAGCTTCATCTTTAAATATTTTCATTTTGAAAACATCGCCGGCATATAGACCGTAGAAACGCATTGCTTCAAGTTTTGCAGGATATGCTGTAGGTGTGATCTTTATCACAACCATTGTATCCTGACCTGCTTCGAAGATCGCTTCGGATGTGCCGTCATCATATTTTCTTTCTTCAACATCGCCAGGTGTTACAAAGATAGCAGCACCGTCGCTCAATTGACCTTCAAATCCATCTGAAGTACAAACAACATAGTATTCGTATTCAGTCAGAGGATCTGCCGTATCGTCAACTAGTGTGTTTGTGCTAAGTGGTGAACTGTTAACCAGGGTCATTGTTGTTTCTGTCGTTACACGACGATAAACATTGTATTCCAAGCCGCTGTAAGTGACTTCGCCGTAACCGGAAGCACCTACCGGAGTAGAATACGGGGTATTATAAAAACCTTCTCCCGGAACATATAATTTCATTGCTCCGCCAGCGGTACTCATAAAGAAAACTGGCCATGAAGGGTCGGCTTCCCAAAACATCATTACCCAATAATCACCATCCCACGATACATTTTCAGAACTAATATCAACAGATTGAATCGTTCTAACGGTATCCGGTAGAAAATTATCTGTCCAATGCAACAAATGAAGACTTGTGTCAACACCAAAGATCGCAAGACTAAGACTGTCAACAGCAATGTCTCCTCTTACAGCATATTCTATTGAGGTAAAGTTAAAGTCTTTACCATTGGCTGAGTAGGGCTCTCCAACACCATATCCGAGTGTTGAATCATTACCATCAAAAGTCCAGGCTGCTCCATAATAACTACCACAATCAGCCGGATCAATTGACATTAAAGATTTTGGTAATTGGTAGGTACCGTCCATATTCTGCCATGTGATCTCAACATTGTCATCAACATTCATTGCTGCTGCAACATTTTGAACCACAGGAAGATCAGGTTGTGTATAAACTACAAAATCGTCAATCAACAAACCTTCTCCAATTTGAGCATCAGCATCAGATCTGAAATAGAAACGGAATTTGACCGTTTCTCCGGCCAAGTCGGTCAGGTCACATGCTTCACCGTAAGCATACTGGAAATCAAACCAGTTTGTGCTATAGTCTGAATAAACATAATTGCTTCCGGATGCGGCACCGGAAATATTTGAAATAGCATTCCAGGTTGTACCATTATCAGGTGATACTTCAAGGCGCCAATATTCTACATTCGGGAAATCGTCCAAATCGTTAAAACGGGGTGAAAATTCAAAATTACAGTAGATTAGTGTTGCTGCTTCATCAGGCAATGTGATCGAAGGTGATACAAAGTAATCTTCGAGGTTCAAGGCATAAGTTGTATCGCCAACCATATAGTTTCTTAACACATGAGTTGGTGAAGGAAGCGAATCTACTCTGTCTTCAACGGTCCAATAGGTTCCCTGAGCTTCATTAATAGAATATGAAACTAAGCTGTCATTTACACTACCTAAATATAGGGCATCGCCGGCAATATCAATCGAATCAACCAACATACCATATAGGGCTGCATTATCATGCGTATCATATCCACCATCTGCACCGAAAACAAAGCGAATACTGACTGTCTCGCCAATATAAGCACCGAGATCAACTTCTACGATACCTTCATGAGAACCACCCCAACCAGGTGCAGGTTCATTGAAGATATAACCGAAAGCATAAAGACTTGTACAGTTATATGGCATAACAGTGGGGTTCAATACCGTCCATGTTTCGCCACCATCGTTGGATATCTGTACATTTCCGCCATCCCAGCCATCATAGGGAGGATCTTCGCCACCGGGTGCTTCACTGTTCAGATCCAAGTAAAATGACAATGTTGAGTCACCGGGAGTCAGAACGACTTCAGGTGTTTCTAAAGCAACATACCAATTACTTTCATAACCCTCTAGGGTTAGATCTGCACACCACCAAAGGGAATCGCCATCACCAAAATCCAGAAGGTGCCATTCCGCATTAGCGGCAGGTGCGGTACCATCAAATTGCATCCATCCGGGTGCGCCGTTTTCAAAGTCCTCAAGATAAACCACGGTAACGACATTGGTATCAACAGCCAAAGCCGGAGCTTTTGACATATTGTTATTCAATGAACGTACATTTGTGTCCTCAATTTGAAGTGGCTCGGCAATTATTTTAGCCTGTGGCAACTTTTCCATTGGACTACCTGCGTTTACCTTGAGATCACTTTGAGGAGCTACTGCTGCAAATAGAGCAACACTAGCGATCAATAACAAAGCAACTACACGTTTCATGTGTGTTCTCCTTTCTCAAGTTTGTTTTCTAGTTATATTCCTAATTGAATGCTTACTTGGTTTACGAACCCTAAAGTTCCATAATTTACTATAGCATAATCAATATTCAAAGGCATACTGTTAATATCCAGATTTAGACCTACACCGGCCGAAAAGCTGGTTTCGTCATAATTTAGATGATATCCTGCCCGAAATGCCAGCAATTCATTATAGACATATTCCAACCCGGTATTAAAACGCAGGAAATGGTCCAAGGGATCATTCGCATCAAAAGACCAAGTAATACGATGATTGGGGTTTTTTATGATCTCGCTTTGTGGGCCTAAAAGATCGACCAAAACACCCAGGCGGAAAACCAAAGGCAGTGACCATTCTTCTGTACTCAAACGGGCATCTGTTTCGGGGTTTCCGTCATAAACGGGATCTGTATCGACCGGAATATTTAGATCGGGGCCATCAAATTTAAATTTTGTACTGAAATTCGTAATGGCCATACCCAGTTTAAAACCGAGTATTCCGGTATCAAATTGAGAGCCGATATCAAAACCAAAGGTGCTGGCAGATTCTCGCCAGATCGTTTCGTTTATGAACTTGGCCGTACCGCCCACACTTAATCTATCTGTTAATTTTCGGGCATACGATACACCGATGGCAATATCACTTACAGAAAAATACTCACCTGAGCCCTCGGGGAATGCTAGCGTTGTTACTTCCATTTGACCTGAATTTAAGTAAGTAACATGCACTCCGAAATAATCAGAGCGGCCGATCTGTGTTCCAAAAGCAACATAACCATGCTGAATACCGGCATATAGTGAAGTATATGTTCCATAAATGGATTGCCCGGTAATTTTAGTCATTCCTGCTGGATTCCAGAACAGGGCTGACATATCGTCTACTCCCGCTACATAAGCACCGCCAAGAGCGGCAGCTTTTGCCCCTACTTCCAATTTTAGGAATTGGGCGGCATGTGTTCCGACTTTGGAAATATCCTCCGGAATATCCACATTCTGGGCAAATCCAATACCTGCAAACAGCAGTGCCAAACCTATAATTAATGAACGCTTCATTTTATTCATCTGCGCTCTCCTTATCGAATAATGGCAAATTTGCCAATGTGTTTTTTGCCATCGGGAAGTTCTACAGCGAAGACATACAGTCCCGGCGCAACTTCCTGGCGGTTGATCGTTGTTAGATCCCATGCTTCAGAATCATCGTATGGATTATCATGTTCTACCATTTTAACGAATTCACCCGTTAATGTATATATCTTGATCGTACACTCTGAGGGTAGATTTGTAAAAAGCAGCTTTTTGGTATACTGACTTTGTTCCCATTGTGCAGACACAAGGTAAGGGTTGGGAACTACCTTTATACGTGCAAGATCATCTTCCGTTAAACCTATGTCTTCCGAGAAGTCCGCAGCCGTAAAGGTAAACTCATCGCCGTTTTCAAACGGCTTGTGTGTTCTAAAATATAAGGTGTCGCCGGCCGTAAATGGATATCCTGTGGCTGAAACCAAAGATGTATCCCATGTAAATTCAAACATCCATGTTGGAACTGAAATGCCAACCGGTCGTCCCGGGACGGACATCTCAAAGAAAGCAATATCGTCACGATAATTCAAAGTATCATCGCGACTGAATCCATCTTCCAATACAAGCATCGGCACTCTTTCGCCACCCGGTAACCTTATAGCTTTAAAAGGAGCCGGCCTAAAAGCAAAAGGACTGTTCCAGCGGACGGTATCCAGCACTTCATCAGCTGCTCCGAATATAATGGCATAATCTGATGCGGGCGGATAAGGCAAGGTTGACCATGGGGCCGTTTCAATATATTTCTGCTTTGATGCCCATTCTACAGAATCAACTTGAGCACGCTCAATATTATCAAATACAACTTGTAGGCCGTCAAAGATCGGGCGATAATTAGTGACCACATTGGGATTAATATCATTATTTGCCAAATTATTGACCAATATGCTATTTGTGGTTATGTCGATCACCGTATATTTAGGGTTTTTTATGTTGGGACCGGTTGTCGTGGCCGGAGTAGCCGAGATAGTGATCTTGTACTCGTGGTCGGTAACATTTGCCGGTTCGGCAATTCTAATCAATGTTTCGGTATTTCCAACAGTACTGTCGCTGGGAACCAAATCAATATGGGCCTTAATATCAATAGGATAACGTGATGGTGTGATCCTTACGAACTGAGGAGAAAGTGGTGTGGTGCCTTTGGGGTTTTCCAAACTCTCCAATGAATACGTCGACCACTGGTTGTCAACATTGGTTGTAGACCAAGTGGTATCGTATTTGATCACTTCATAAGTTATGCCGGACGAAACATCTAAAATTTCTTCACTGGATATTTCAATGGTAAAACCGGGCTCAATGCCGATATCATAAGCGGTAACGGCATAGGTATATTCTTTACCAACTTGCACATTTTCATCAAGATATTCATGTTGAAGACCCGTATTGGTACCAAGATTCATCCAGGGGGCCATCGGATCGGGTCCGGAAACATCACGACCATAACGAGCTATATCCTGAGCATAGGTCAAGTCATATTGGGCAAGCGGTTTAAAACCAACTTGTGTTTGATTTACATCGTAGATCGGGTCTCCCCAGGTCTGACCGCCATCAGTAGATTTATAAAGACGATATCCTTGAAAATCGGCATAGCCGGTTACTATATCGGTAGAGTTTTCTGCCGCATCATCCCACACAATTCTTACGGCGATCTCTTCTTTTGCCGCATCCCATTCGCTCACAGCAGAAACAGTGGGTGCTTGGGGAGCAGAAAATCCCTGATATCGAAGATCATACATGATCTGTGCCATATTTGCATTTCGGTTAAGATCGGGAATATTTTCTCCCATGATCACAGCAAATGAGAACATGGCCGTATCGCCAACATTAAAATCAAAAGGTCCTGCAGACATCATGCACACACAATCAAGTCCGTCGGGATATTCCGTTAATAATCCTTCCATGCTGTCATAATGCGGATTCAATGTTCCGTTATTATTCTCATGGAAAAACCAGTCGTCTTCTCTATCGGTCAATCCGGTAGTATCACCGGACATTAACTGATACATCAATTCTTCTTTTTTGGGTGATTCGGGTTGAGTTCCATCACCAATAAATGGTCCACCGGATCCTTCTTTATTTACCACGCCCGGACGATTATACCAATCGAACCAATGCCAATCGGTCAAGCCAAGCTCTTCGCCGGGAGCAATATATTGTGTTGCACTGGTCCAGACCGTATCAGATGCAAAAGGGGTGTCAAGAAGTTTAACGGCGACAAAGGCATCTACATCGTAAGCTCCGCTACATTCTTCCAGATCCAGATCATAGATAAAAGCATAATCATAAGTGGCGTTATAGCCCATCATGTCGCCATCGTTGGTACTACAAGGTCGATTTCCGCCAAAATAATAGGCCGAAAACATATCGGCATCAAAGTAAAAGCCACAATAAGTGCCTTTATAATTAAAGCCGGCACCATTATTCAAGCCATATTTATCACTTTCATTCACGACTTTCATGGTCACGAACATAATATCTTCGGCATATGCACGGCCGTAGGAATGAACCGTTGCATAAACGCGGGAACCCGTTGGGTAGCCGGTATACGCCGATACCGGTTCGCGGTTTGCGTAAGCATCGTCAAATTCCAAATAAATATCGACATCCGATGTAAAACGACCATTTACCTGTTCCCCGAATGTTGGCGAAGAGGGATCCGTATCAACGGCATACCATCCTGGCCAAAAGCGTTCCATTTCTCCTTCGGAATTCTCTCGTTCCGGCCATGATTCAGGTGCAATGGATGTCGCTAAAAGCGGCCATGTGTCATTTTCATCTGTCCATGTTGGTGCCGCATAATCTCCGGCCGTAATATCACCGGAAAAAGTGGTTCCTTTTGATCCTACCACAACATCCCAATCGGTATTGATCTGATTCCCGGTTCTATCCAGCCAGGATTCCGAGACCGTTGACCCCCAATAAATTGTATCGTTGGGATTGGTGGGGTGCGGGCGGTTTGCCCAGGGATAGGCATTTCCGTCTTTATCACTTCCGGGGACACCGATCATAAAAGATACGTTTGCCAGATACTGGTAATCACCCCATGCACCTGCAACATCACCTTGCCAATGATCAACAAAATTCCCGTAATTCAAGATCGCTGTTTTAAATTTTCCCTGATCGGCATAACTTTTAGCACGCTCATAAATGGGATTAGCCGATGTTTTTGCAAATTGCGAACCATATTTTACTTCAAGCGGGATCGCCAGAAGCAAAATTGGCAATAATAAACATCCTAAGCGTTGAATATATTTCATGAATTAACTCCTTAAAACTCCACTTCAACAAAGAAGTCTATGCTTCTTTGATCATCATAATACCAAGGTCTGTCATAGAAACTTGAGCTTCTGATGCCATCAAGGATCAGTTTCTCATCCAGGCCGCCCGGATTGTCCGGGGTGCCTGTTCTCGGATAGACAAACAGCGGGTTTTTTCTGTTGATCAAATTTGTACATACAATACCAAGCACTACGCGACTCTTTCCAACAATATCAATATACTTTCTAACTGCAAGGTTGGCTGTGTAATAAGCCGGCATACGCTCGCTGTTTTGCGGACCTTCCAGTTCACTGGGGAGAATGGGTGTATAGGGTGCACCCGATATCGCGATCAAGGTCAAATTTGTCATTGTATTTTGGAACAAATGATATGATCCGATCGGAATTCCGAATCCTTTTGGAATGCGGAAAGTCATCTGAGCACTGAAGTCATGTGTTCGGTCATAATCCTGAAGGACTTCTTTTTTGGGCATGGTTAAAGGATTTTCGCCGTTACGATAGCCTTCCCATGGATCAGAGCGGTTACCCATGGCAACCGAATAGGTGTACTGAATATTTCCGGTGAAGAATTTTCCCCGTCTTTTTTCAAAGATAAGGTCCATACCTCGCGCTGAGCCATAATCATAATTCACAAATGTTGTATAGGATACTGATCCGGTTCGAACCTGTTCGGTTGAATTCATATTACTGTAATCTTTTGACCAGCCGACAACTCCAAGAACATAATCATGCGCAACTTCAGTATTTAAACCGAATTCATAGCTTGTCACCTTTTGAGCGCTGACCGTGGGATTTCCCATAAGCGGCAGAGGTGAATTAAAAAACTGATCAATGTTGTCGCGTTCATCAATATTGTTATAAATATCTCGATACGTTGGGTTTTGATAATAAATACCATAACCAAAAGTAAAAGTTGATTTATCCGTGATCACATGTGAGAAACCAAGTCTCGGGCTCCACAGAAATTCCCATTTGGTGGGTACTAAGTCTGAAGTGGGATCTCTTGGATCTGTCCACATGGAATCATTTGCATTGGCTGCATCAAAGCGTAAGCCGGCGTTGATCACCATCCAGGGATACTCGATCTTATCCTGAAAATAACCTGCAAATTCCTGAGGTATGCGGTTATAGTTTTCCGTATAGGGTGTCGATAACCAGGGTAATTGAACTTCATCAAAAGTAATGTTATGTGTTTTATAATCAATTCCTGTTTTGATCTGATTATGTCTGCCTACCTGAGATGTCAGGTCCAATTTGAATTCTTGTGTTTGAGTGCGGGTATAGTGAAAATATCGGTCGGCGCCGCTATAGTAGAACTCAAAAGCATAGTCTTTTAGGTTTGGGCTATTTTGATATTTTATGGTCATGTCTTCATCAATAAAAGGATAAAGAATGTAAGGTGAATTATACTGATCCGCTGTTAACCATTCATCCATTTTATCACCATAATGCCAGATCGTATCTGCACCCGAAAGCACATATTCAAGCGGGACATTGCCCGAACCATCATTCATAAACGGCACTTTAGAGCTATCATAGAAATCTTCAAGATACCGTTGCTCTACCCAATCCGGATAACCATCGCCGTCGGAATCATAATTTCTAACACCCATAGTCATTTCCTGGGTAAAATTGGAATAATTAAAGGTATAATAAGTTTTATCATTCAGCTGATGGCGCCATTCCAAGGCATAACGTTGGGAAATTTTTGATACTTCATTTTTGCCAAGATCGTAATATATATATGCAGGATCAAAGGCTTTATAATTTGAGTTCACGTACCAATGAGAAAGATTCAGCCGGATCTTTTGGGAAACAAGAAATGTCAGTTTTGAAAAAATATCAAATGTATTGTCAAAGCCAAAAGATCGCCAACCCGCAACGGTATCCATCGGGTTGATATGGTTGATCTCATTATATTCATTCAAAGGATTGTCCATGTCAAAGGCATATTCATCAAATTCATAGACGGCATAAGCGGAATTGGTTTGATCAAAGCTGGTCCACCAACGGATCTTATCCGTAAAAAGCGGTCCACCGAAACCGCCGGCGATCTTCGAATAATTCCTTAATTGATCCTGTTCAGAAGACATGGGGCCAAAATCACTTCGTTCATAGCGTATCATACCGGTAAGTTTACTGGGACCGGTGCGGGTAACAGTATTGATCATACCGGACATGGCATCACCGTACTCTGAATTAAAAAAACCGGTTTGGAAGTCAACCTGAGCAACCGCGAACTGGTTTAGTCGTGTACCTTTTCCCTTACCTCCGTAGAGCGGGTTTTCAATATACATACCATCTATCATAAAGCCTGTTTCATTGGCCCGCCCGCCACGGACGTGGATCTGTTCGATACCGCGTTCTTCAAATCCGGGAATACCCAGATCGGCAGTTTTGATCTCAATAATACCTGACTGTAAAGTATAAACTTCCGTCATATCGCGAACAGGGAGATTTAATACCTGTTCGGTTTCCATGACAATTTTACGTCCCACCACGTCTTTTTCAACAGACGCACGATCTGCAACTACTTCTACGACTTCGCCCTGGACAGCCTCGATTTCCATGTAAACGTTAATAATAGTTGATTGATCGCGAATAACTTTAACGCCATGTTGAATAACTTTTTTAAAGCCTATCATTGTGTATGACACAGAATATTCATCGATCGGAAGGTTGATGATATTGTAATAGCCTGTCTGATCTGTAAAAGTCCCTATACGGGTGCCTTCAACCATAATATTGACACCCAAGAGCGGTTCATTGGTTCCGGCCTCCAAAACGTTGCCGCGGATAGAACCAACAATATCACCATAAGCCATGCCAAAAAAAAGCAGACAAACAACAAAAAGGATATAACCTTTCTTCATACAATCCCCTTTAGTAACAGGCGGCCCTTCTTCGCTGTAGCTTCGAAGGGCAACCTGCATGTTTGTAAACAATTTATTTTAATAATACTGATTTACGAGTGATCGTTACATTATCTCCGGTCAGCGAATAAAAATAAATACCGGAAGACATGCTTGAACCGTCCAGTTCAATTTCATAATGTCCAGCACCTTTATAGTCGTTGATAAGAGTTTTAACTTTCCGGCCTAAAGTATTATATACATCCAAGCTATATTCACCGGCTTGGTGAATATCGAAAGCAATTGTAGTGATCGGGTTAAATGGGTTGGGATAGTTTTGTTCCAGCTCAAATTCAGCAGGAATATCAACAATATCTTCAACATCCGTTAAATCATAATGTACATCCATAAAGTAAAGAAGGTTTTTGTAATCTTCCGGTACTGCGTCTAAAGTATCATCATCAACAGTATGGGTAGAATAATCCGGAACCTGGTAGATCAAATAAACATGATCATTGGTTGCATCGGGATCTGCATGGGCGCAAATTTCATCGAAGTCCGGTGTATTTGTTACATTGATCTCTGTCTGCCATGTTTGTCCCGCATCTAAAGAGCGACGAACAAAGACATCGTATGATCTTTTGTAAAGCATTGTGTCCTGATCTTCTTCGCTCCATGCTTTATAAATATCACCTTTTGGGTAAACGGCATAAATAATGTTCGGATCATCTTTTGATGTTGCCATTGCGGGGAAGAAGCTTTGCCATGAACGGTCGCTGTGACCGTAATTGAAACGCCAGGTATTCTGCATACTGGTCACAAAGGACACTTCCCATGTGGCTGTTTCTGATGCAGGATTGGCACAATAAAGATGATAAAATCCGCAACCATTATGGGCTGTTGGCTGTACATAACCACTTGATTCAGCTTCAGGAATGACTAAACACATAAAGTGAACGCCACCATTGGCATCAACAACCAAATCATTGTCATAGCCAATAAAAAGGCCCGGATAATTAATTGTATCAAGAACGGCATCTTCTGACCCTGAAAGATCATCAACGATAAGAGTATCGGCACCAACTACAACTTCAAACTGTTGTGAAGGAATATAAGTATCGAAAATATTATCATCGAAGTAATGATCTTCTACATAGTAGTAGGGAACATCGGAATCAAACGATGTAGAACTCCATGTAGCACCGTAATCGGTGGTTTTGCGGAATTTAAATGTATGATATTCATTATCTTCAACAAGAGTGTCAATATCACTGCGCCAATAAGCGACATTTGCCAAATAGCCTATTCCATTATCGGCAATAGCTACCATGGCGTCCGATGTTGTAGACCCATCAGCCGAACCTTCTTCAAAGTAGGTCAAAGCATCCAAAACCTTTACAGCCGGGGCAAAGGAAACTGACCCCATGCTGATCCCGGTTGAACGGTAAAGATAAATATTGTGTGAGCTAACATCGTTTTCATCAAATTCACGCCACGTGGTATAAGTAATGTTAATATGACCGGTACCATTTAATTCTTCCGAGTAATTGGGACAACCCATCCACATAGCCTCGGGATTAGCGCTGCTACCAATAAGCAGAGGGTTGGTCAGGTATCCACCGCCCCAACCAAGCATGTCCACGACGTAGAGAGGATCGGCATCATTCTCAATGCCTGAATTATCGCCGGTATATTCTGTCCAGCAAATAAAAGGATAGTCGCCTGCTCCAATCGCCGAAGGATAGCGGGCAGTCAACTCACCGGGGGACGTTGCGTTCAAATTACTTTGATTTGTCCATGCCTGACCATTATCAAGACTATATGCCATACCAACGGCACCCGAAGACTCCTCAATTCCGATCCACTGGCGATAAGCCATAACAAAAGTGTTCCCTGAATGGGAAATAGGATTAGTAACACCGGAAACAAGACCAAAGCCATTTTTACTTGAATCAATTAAAACAGCCGTAAATGCCGGATCATAGACTGATGCGGATTTTGCGGTGGTTTTTGATAATTGTTCGCTGTAGATCTCTCTACCGGTTTCTTTTATGACGCGCTCAACTTTATCTTTGTGGTTTATAGGCAAATTTGCCTTTTGATCCGCAAAAACAGAGCTAAGCAACAACACCGCCACAAGTGTTGCGATAACAAAGCGTTTCATAACAACCTCCAAATTGTTTTTAATCAACGTATAAACTAGATGTTTCTTTTTCTGTTTTCAATACAATGGTCGATTCGGTGTTTTTCACGTTATCGATCAAGTTTATGCTATCCAATAATTTTTCGAGATCTTCCGTACCGGAGGTTCGGACCTTAGCCATAATTGAGCCCTTTCCGGCGATATAGTGGATCTCTTGAATTTTATCAAATCCCGCAAGTACCTTTCCGGTATCTCGCATTTTTGTCAGATCGTAAAGAGAGATCAGCACGATCGCAAGAAGGTTCAATCCGAGAACCGCAGGCTCCAAACGTGCTTCATAGTTTTTAACAACTCCCGCCTTTTCAAGTTTTTTAACTCGTTCATAGATAGCAGAAGCGGTCATACCCATATGACGTGCAATTTCAGCATTCGATGTTCTTGCGTTGTTTTGCAAGATCTTTAAAATTACCTTATCTTTTTGGTCTAACATATTGATTTTCTCCAGTTAATGTCAAAATTACATGATAAATTGCAAGCCAACAAGAAAAAAAACGAATTATTTTTGAAATATGTAAATATAAATACGGAGGTTATAGATAATTTTTCATAACTGATTTTCTTATAAACTTAATATTGCGCAATATGTTGTGTGTCGCTAGTAATAATACTACGATATGTGTACTTGGATTATCATTTATGAGATGTTGTTATAAAATATAAGTAAAATAATATTTTTCTGAGTTGGGGGTGGTTAGGGTGTTGATTTGCATAAATCTCAAGTAAAATTGTTATTGTGAAACCCGGTTGACTGGATTAAATAATTTATTTATAGTGCGGTTTTTGATTTAAAACTTAAACGGACAGCAAGGCTTTCTGTTAAATTGTATTTTTTACTTGAATAAAAAAACCCTCCGCCGGCTGACAGAGGGTTTTTTATTATGTTTTAAGTATTCGACTTAGATGCCGATTCCAATACAGATAAGATTTTCTGTACCGAGGAATTGACCGGGACGAAATACATAATCAACTGAGATCTTGGTTGTACTTACGTCAAATTTAACACCTGCACCGAGGGTTAAACCGTAAACGCTGTAACCAAGGTCTGCGTTGGCTTTATTCAACTGGAAGTTGTAACCGGCGCGGACAAATCCAATACCTGCAAAGTTAAGTTCTGTACCCACTTTGAGGTAATCGGTTTCAGCGTTACTATTCTGATAAACAGCTGCTACCATGATCATATCGGTAGGCTTATATGACAATCCCATTTCAAGACTTGCCGGCAACTGATCAGATGACGTTAGTATATCAAAGAAATCTTCGTATGTTTCGCCGTCAGCGGTAGCTCTTAACAAAGTACCTGTTCCTTCATATTGCATATTGGAACCAATATTTCGTATAGCCAAACCCATTGACAGACCTTTTATATCCATAAGCTCTTTGTACTGTAAACCGAAATCAAAAGCAAGAGCCGTAGCACTGACGCCAGGAATACTTTCGTAGATCAATTTACCGTTAACACCAATACTGATACGGTCGGTCAATTCTCTTGCATAGGTTGCGCCCAGAACTGAAAATGCCGGTGCAAATGTTGCGCCGCCATCACCATCCATATCTTGTACGGTCGTAATGGGAATTTCACCCATCCCAAGAGATTTCATACTGATACCCAAAACGCCATTTGATCCCGTATTAAAAGCAAGAGCAAAATAGTTTGTTGAAATATCAGCAATGATCTTTGCCGAAGAGAACATCGCGTCCACCCGGCCTTTTGTATCGCTCAGACCTGCAGGATTCCAGAAAATCGCATCTACACCTGAAGTGTAGGCAATATCAGATCCGCCCAAACCCAACGAACGGCCGCCTACTGGGATCTGGACCTGAACACCGGCTGTTGTGCCGGTACGGTCTACATCTCCCGCAAAGGCAACACCGGTAAGCAGGGCTGCGATCAGGATAAGCGACATGAATTTATTTTTAATTTTCATCATAACACTCCTTTAATATCGTTATGTTTTTCATGTGGCATCAATAATATTCCAGAATTTGTTTTTTCTGAACGATCATGACTTTCAAGACCTTCTGTACACCTTCATCCGGTACATTGATATGTGCTAAGTACATACCACTGGCAACAGGAATATCTGACTCGTTGGTCAAATCCCATTTATGGAATTGTCCATTATCAGCCGTATGGTCAAGTGTTTTAACTAAAACACCGGCAAGATTGAAGATCTTGATCGTTGCCGTTTCCGGTAAGTGTGTAAAGGTTACATATTGATCATAAGCTGACGTAGCTTGTTCATTATAGGCATAGTATGGATTGGGATACACATTGATCTTTTCAACGTCAAAATTCACTTCTAGCAAAGCTGGTGCTTTGAAAGTGAATACATCTGTACCAGGTACATTTATATGAGAAGCATAGATTTCCATTTCCCACTCATCGTCAAGATAATACCTGCTGGCGCTCCGCCAATCGGGCCAGATGGCATACATTGAATTATCATATGTACCGTCCAGTGTGCCCGTACTTAAGTAATCTGAATAATCGATGGTCGTTCCATCTGCCTCATAATAATTATCATTAAGTATGAAAATATACTCGCGACCACCAAGATCAGACCATTCTGCATCTGTTGACCATCCCATATCCCACAGATAATTTCCTGATCCGGCATTTTCATCTTCAACAATACAGATCTTCAATCGTGTTGGCGGAGTGGTTTCAGTGTTATACACAGCGAAAGGAACGTCAGCTAGTGTGTCTTTTTTTGCATAGCTTTCATCTCTTCTTTGTACAACTGCTTTAGACCAACGTGCAGGGGTTAATGTCATGCTCGCATCTGCAAGATCTCTTGCATATTTGAGCGTACTGTCTGCGGCGAGAGCTGCAGAATCCGGCCATGCATCTCCAAGACCTGCCCATTCTATTGTAACATCACAATAGTCGGTCGGATCGGTAAGAGAACTTCCGAAAAATTCAGCGCCTACATCCAAACCACCGAACATATATCTTCCACCCCAGTCAACACCGGTGATCCAACGTTCTCCAGTAAAATCCCAACCGGCTAAATAATACAGGGAAGTTTCACTTCCTTCACCATAATATACGCCGTATTTACCAGCATCAATACCGCCTTCACTGGGACCCGATACGCGAATTCCCAAACCATCAACGATCATTGACGGTTCTTTGTCATCCAGCGAATTCATTTGAGAACAACCATCTAGAACAATCACACTCAGATCATTATCCGTCAAACGCCAATAAATTTCACTACTGTCTGGGCTATAGACGAAATTGACTGTATAATCGTGACCTGTAACAGCAGTGGGATCTACAACTACAATATCAACCATACCTGAACTAATACCTGTTTCATGTGTGATTTCTAACGCACCTTCAGAAGGTAGCCATTCATATGCTGTACCTGGTTTGGCTTCTTGCAAGGTTACTCCCAAGGGAATAATAGCCGATTCCTGTGCAGCCTCAGACAAACGGCCTTCATCCTGGTTCTGGTTGTAAGCCGTAACGGCAAAGTAATAAGTTTTACCTTCATACAGAGGCTTGCCATCTATATAATCCCAATCAATCTCAATATATCGTTCAATACCGGAATCACTACCATAAGCAATCGGAACATCTACGGCTTTACCCTCATAGGCATTTAGGTTTCGGGTGCCATAAAGTGTCTTGATCAAATTAACCTTATCAAAAGTTGCAATACGAACTGCTTGATCTTTCGTTGCAGTTGCATGCGGTAATTGATAAACATTGTATCCTTCAAATTCATAACCGGATATAATTGTATCTTCTACAGCAAAAACACGATCCGGATCAGAACCCCATTCTAAAACTACTGTATTTTCCAATGGACGAATTGAAACACTTGGAGATGTCGGCGGCTTAGGAACGGTTTGAAATAAATCGGTAAAAAGCTTTTGGGCCACATCATCCGTCAATTTAAGATCGGCAACGGAACCAAGATTGTCTGCCCCAAGTCCACCAATAATAGCTACAACGACTTCCTGGGCTTCGCCCGGACCAAAAGTAAATGGTCCCGAAGACAAAGCCATGCGGCGGTCACCGGGAGACTGGTAACTGTCGTGAGCATCCAGATCGCCGGTTCCGGCAACGGGATCACCGGACATGGGGAATTTAGTTGCCGGATTCGAGCTAACATTACCCAAATGCCATTCTGAAGGATTGTCTACATCTTCCGTAGGAACATATCCACGGATTAGGTTATAAAATTGCAATGTACCAACATAATCGCCTAATAATGGGTCATCAACTGCTGAGTTGGCGGCAAACCAGCCGAATGAAGTCATCTCGAGGTTTCTATGATCATAGACATAATCTAATTCATAAATTGCCGTATCGCCAACACTTGGAACCATGGGGCCTTGGAAGAAGTCAAAACCAAATGACGGTGGAGCAAGATTAAAGGCATCATAATCGCCATCTGTCGCTTCTCCGTTATAAGCATAACCAAGGCTAAGTAGGATATCACATCCAACCAAATCATTTCCTGATTCGCCTAGATCCGGGTCGGCCCACATTGAAACATACATGTCGGTCAATGTGGTACCTGATTTATTGATCAGTTTATTGGAACGGAAAATGATCTGTCCCAAACGGGCACTGGGCTGATTGTAAGCCCAAATTGTTGTTTGCAACTCAATACCAATTGGCTGTGAACCGTAAAGAGCAGTTGTTGCGGTTGCGTTATAGTCATTAACCACATACCATATAACCTGATCTGCCTGAGCAATACCCGGTTCATCAACACCGGCTGTATAAACATCATCATCATCACGATCATAGTAGGGTGCACCCCAGTCAACAGGCCATTCTTCCCAGTCCAAAGCATATTGGTCTTTGATTTCCTGGGTCATGGCTTCTGTTACGGCCGAAGGTGAAATTTCACGTTGTTCGGCTGCATCCTGAACCAACATGGCATGAGACAGGTACGGATAATCGGGACGAATACGATAAACACGGACACTGGGGTCCGTTTTATCGGCGATTTCCCATGCATTATCTTCATATTTTCCACCGGTTATAACACGACCAGGTTGAGTACCGATATTATATGTCTGTCCGCCCACGCGGATCGCATCACCAATGTTATCACCATCGGTATCATATTTACCACCCCAGACAAATCCATCCTGATAGATGGCTCCTGCAGTTCCTCTGGGATAAAATCCTCCTGAGACATCGTTGGGTGTAATGCCGGTTTTACCATTTGAATATACCCAATATGCCCAATTCGAAATATTCGACAGGGTACGGGTAACCTGGCCCGCTGATGTTGCTGTTGTCTTCGCTAGCGGCTGGCCGTCCAATGGCTTGGCTACCAATCCAACTGCAAAGAGTAACGCAACGATCGTTACTATTGTAATTATTTTTTTCATTATTATCTCCTTAACTATACATTTCATCAATGTTAGAATGATAAGCGAACGCCAACTGAGATCTGACGTGGATCGCCATAAAGTTCACTGTTATGCGCATAACTCAACCGATCCCAATAAGCCTGACCGTTGACGAGATTGATAGCAGTATACATATCTATGTATTCCTGACCACCATAATTATCAATGGTTGTTTGAGAACGAACGGAATTAGACAGATAACCGTCATCCTCGGCATTTCCGGTGAGTTCATATACATTGACTACATTTTTACGGTTAAAGAGGTTGGTTACCATTACAAATAAATTGGCATCAAAACTGCCAAGTTTGAATGATTTATCCACACGCAAATCTGTCGTAAACTGCCAGGGTGTTGTGGATGAACCAACAGGCTCCAAGGCGATCCTGCTACGGGTATCATCCATATAATCGATACCGGCAGTATAAGGATCGGATTGACCGCCAACCAACACATCAACCCGCGTAAACGGGTGACCGCTTGAGAAACCGATCAACAGGTTAGCGCCCATGTTTTCAAGGATGAAACCACCGTCGTTATCACCAAAACGGTAATCAAGGTTGATCGACCCGGTATGCATCTGTGAAAAATCCAAAGGATTGATCGTAGACGGCATGATCGTGTTCATATAAAGAGCACCATGTGCCGCTGTGCTGTTAGATGCGGTACCTTCAGCCAATGTTAGAGTATAGTTGATACTTCCGGCAAGACGATTTGTACGACGCATATTCATGCGGACTTCAATACCTTTTTGTGTAGCAAAATCACCGTTTTCAAATCTATCGTAAGAACCGGGGATCGTTGATCCCGGTGTGGCACGCTGTGAGACCACTTCGATCAAACCTTTAACGTTTTTGTAAAATGCAGTCAGGTCAAATGCAGCAAAATCGCTGATCTCGCGACGGAAACCAACTTCGTAAGATGTGGTGTGCAGGGGGTCCAAACCAAATCCAACAGGATTTTGGAAATAGAAACCTTGGCGAACGATCTGACGAGCATAAGTATAAGAACTATAATATGCTTCGTTCAGTCTCGGCATCTGTACAAATTGACCATAATTTAAGTAAAAGACTGTTTTGTCGTTGATCGGAAAAGAGAAACCGATACGCGGACTTAAGTTCAATGACGGTGCCTTCTTTACCCAGGCAGAATCGGCCAACATTGAGGTGTTAGGATCAACTGCCGGGTTTGCGGGATCTACGAGTTCACGATCATCCGTATCATAATAATCAAAACGAAGACCGGCATTGATGATAAGATCTTTATATTCGATCTTATCCATCAAATATGCGGCAAATTCGACGGGGTGTTTGGGTCCGTCAATATAGGTGCCGTCATCATAAACGGTCTGTCCGTTTGTTTTAGTGCCATAAGCATCAAAACCGTAAGCATCAACACCGGCATTCTGGATCCATGTTGCAATTGGAATTGAATCCATGCAGCCATATTGTGTATACCCTGTTGAAACAGAACCGACTTCGCCTGCATAGATCATAGCTGAGGGAAGAACAGCATATTGACGAATTGTATGACGTTTAAAATCCATACCGACTTTGATCTCGTTATGTTTGTTGATCTGGTTGACATAATCAAGAATCAAGCCCCAATAGTTCTGATCAAGATGAGAATAAGTATCTGTAGGAGATCCATTCCGATCGATCGGGAAACCGTTGGCAATATAATCATACTGAGGCCTGTAAGCATTACGGTAAACGACAGTATCACCCATTGCAGCCGTGTAATTATAAACGGCAGCACTATCATACCACAGGGTCCAATCATTACCGAAGTAAGGATCATTCAATTCACGGCTATAGTGAAAATAACTGGCCTTAGCATCAAGATAAGATGTGTTGCTGAATAACTTGGTTGCTTTTGCCGTTATCAATGTAGTCGGTGTTGTATAATAATAAACTCTGTCATTTAATGTGTTCAACATAGTAGGTGAACGCCAGGTGCGATCATATGTTGTCCAGTCCTGAAGAAAATCAAATCTTAGACGTGTTGGTGTGTCAATCGTCAATGATCCGTTTATCGCATAAGTTTCTAGTGCTGTATGCGGAGTAAAACCATCAGGATATACTAAATGTAGTGAATCGTGAGTGTCATCAGGATCATTGGGATTAATACTGACTCTTTCAAAGTCAAACCCCTCACTAAAGCGAACCTCGGAATCTTTTTGTCCGTCATATTGTCCGGCAACAAAGAATTTTACTTTTTTAGTGATCGGGCCACCAATAGAGGCAATAACAGAGTTGTGTCCGTAATTATATGTACCTAAGACTTTTTTGCCCAAGGCAGGATCACGGAAACCATCTGTTCGAGCTTCAAGAGAACCGTGAAGTTTCGAACCACCACTTTTAATTTCTGTTTTGACGATACCGGCATTGGCATTACCCATATCGGCAGTATAACCACCGGCAAACACTTGAATTTCTTCAATAGCGTCATGAATGATGGTCATTGCGTTGTTGTTATTGGTTGCCAAGGACGTAGATACTCCGCCAACCAAAAATTTAACTTCGTGTGGGCGACCGCCACGAATATGGATTTGCCCATCCTGGGCTACTACGCCAGCCATATTGGCGATCACATTTGCTACTCCGCGAACTGGAATATTTTCAAGTTCGTCTGAAGTTGTCATGGAAACAGATGATGTTACAGATTTTTCGAACAATTTACGTTCTGCAACAACGGTCACTTCTTGACCCGCTATAACAGATTCTTGGAGTTCGAACTTTAGTTCGGTCGTAACACTTGAAAGAACACGAACTTCCTGGATCGTGAGCTTTTTATGCGAAATGATCGACGCTGAAACATCGTAGTTTCCAACCGGGACGTTCAAGATGATAAACGAACCGTCGGCATTTGCTGCCGCACCGAGAACCGTTCCTTCAAGCAGAACATTGGCTCCCGCAAGGGGCTCATTTGTCTTGGCGTCCGTGACTACCCCTACAATCTTACCTGTCGCTTGTGCAAAAACGCACATAGGCAAAATCATAAGAATAGCTAATACGGTCACAACAAGCTTCTTCATAAATAACCTCCTTAAGTTATTAACCTTAACTATTTTCTATTATTTAACGCTTTTTTTCTATTTATATTTTATATCCGAGAAATTTTAGTCATATCTTGCCTCAATCACAAGCGATTTTTTTAATCATACGACCAATTTTAAGCATAGATAAAGGACTAAATATTCAATTATTTAATATAAAATTTTATGCGAATTTAACAAAGCCCCAAATAATAAGCCGTATAATCGATTGATCTCCAACATATTTTCAGACAAGGAGCATTTTTAGTGATTATTCTTTATATGCGGATTATTAAATATAAGCTGTCTTTTTTATTTTCAGATCTGTTGAAAAAAAATGTTTTAACCGCTTAGTTCATTAAATATTTCTACCAATAGCCGAACATTTTCGCGACCGGAGTATCTCTTGGATTCCTCGCTTTGGGGTAGCATCATATCATTTTTAGCTTCTGCTTCGGCTATTGTATCCGAAATATAGGTGGTCATTTTTTTAATTTCTTCAGGTAAAAAAGCTTGCCCGTTTTGTGTGCGATGTAAAATATTTTCGATATCGCTTCCCCTGTCTGCAACAGCCAGCACACGCCGGCCCAAGGCAAGATAGTCAAATAATTTTGCCGAGATCAAACTTTTTGAATAAGAGCTGTTTAATCTGGGTAAAAATAACATTGATGCCGATCTCGCGCGAATGATCATTTCCTCATAGGGTAAAAACCCAATTTGTTCCACATTGATTTCGGGGGTGTTATTAAGTATTTCTTTGTATTCGTCAGCAAGCGTTCCAATAAAAACCAAACGAAGTTTTTTCTTTTCTGTTTCCGTGAGCAGACAGATCGCCTTAATAAGTTCATTGCAGGATTGCATGGCGCTGAGATTGCCCAAATGGATCAACTCGAAAAACTCAGATGGTATAAATTGATTGTCAAACTCCCGGTAGCCATTATAGATCACTGATACGGGTCGGATCGTCTTCTTTTGGAGCATTTTTTGAATCCCGCCCCCGACCGTTGTGATCCTGTTTGCTGAATTCAGAACAGCTTTCTCGTATTTTAAATTTTTCTTTTTACTGCTCTCTGTTTTGGGCATTTGTGTTTCCCAATAGGCCTCTGTCCAGGGATCGCGCAAGTCCGCAACCCAGGGCAATCCACTTTTCTTTGCCAGTGTTTTTGCACCCAATTGCAAAGAGTGTGGCGGGGATGTGCTAAAGATGATATCGGGTTTTTCGTTCTCTATTATCTTTAATCCCTCTTTAACCATAAATCTTTTCCATCCCTTTCGTGCATCAGGAATAAAATAATTTGCCCTGATCCAACGTGAAACCCGTTCCTTAAAAGAGGTTTTTTTATCAAGGGCGATATTTTTGGGCAGGGTCGCCTCGATCTTTCTGCCTGTTATTTTTTTATAGGCTTTGAAAGGCTCTTTAGTCTGGGTTCGATATACTTTACAGTCCTTCGGAATTCGCGAAAGTAAGCTTTTGTCAACCGCCGGTGCGCTGGGATTATCAACTGTCAGTATAACGGGTTCCCATCCGAAATCAGATAAACGTTCAACAATATTTAGGACTCGTTGCACTCCCGGTCCGCCCGCAGGCGGCCAATAATAGGTGATAATGAGTGCTTTTTTCATGTTTTAGTCTTTAATAATATCGAACAAGCGCGATTCTCGCAATTTTTGCGGAAATTTCTTGATCACATGTTCGCGGGCAAGAGGACCCAATATTTCAAATTTATTCAACGCTTCATTGATCGCTTTTTTAATTGCTTCGGGTGTTTTATCCCCAATGATCAGCCCCGCATCTCCAATTGCAACGGGAATACCTCCTGCGTTGAAACCAACAGGTACACATTCACATAGCATTGCCTCACATACTGCCGTTGGCAAACCTTCTCGAATTGACAGCTGAGCGTAAATCATTGCTTTCTGATAATAATAGATCAGGTCTTCCTGAGATAGCATTCCTGTTATTGTTACATTTTCGGGTATTGTTTCCGGATAATTTTTTATTCCATCGCCGTGACCAATAATAACAAAAGGAATATCCGGAAAAGCTCTGGCTGATTCAATAAACCAATCAATTCCCTTAATTCGAATCCGTTGCAAAGATATTTTACCCGCAACAGTAATGACCATTTTTTCTTTGGGTCCATTGGGCATAAAAAATGTTTCGTCAAAACCCGTATACAAGCACTGAACCTGGGCATTGGGAGCCAAAGCCAAAATTTCAGGGATCAGGGTTTCGCTGACAGGAAGATTCATATTTGCATGTTTCATTGCATACGTGCTTAAGACTGACCTTAGTGGGCTTGTATGAGAACCATAATTAAATTCAGGTAGATTTGCCGTGTCGTAACCACCTTCAACAACAAATGATTTTTTTCTGAATATCCGCGCGAAAAGCACGGGAAGAAAAGCGTGATAATCGGCAAACCAGACATAAACGGCATAAGATGTCCAGATATGCCGCAACAACCAAATTTTAAGGGACAATTGCGCAAGGATATTGCTTGGGAGATCGCCCTTACCTTTATAAGTAAAGCGAATCACCTGATATTTTTTCTCCAGTATCGCTACATCCCGCAACACAAATGTGCTGTATGCGTTCGTAACGATCAATATTTTCTTTTTTTTCATATAAATAGTCGTTTAAAATAAATGTATTATGCCGGCTCTTTCATCAGGTTCTTCAAGCCATCTTTTAATGAAATTTCAGGAGTCCAATTTAAATGTTTTTGTATTTTGTCAATTTTTGCAAGGGTGTTCATTACTTCATTTGGGCGTTCTTTGCCTGTAAAAATTAATTTGATTTCTTTTGAAGATTCTTTGATCATTATCTTTGCCACTTCTTCGGCAGAATGGCTGGTACCCGAACCAACATTAAATACTTCAAACTTTGATTCTTTATATTGAAGTGCTTTTTCATAAATTCTAATAACATCCTTAATGTGAATATAGTCGCGTTTGGGTGCGGGGTTTTCCAAAACAACATCTTTACCCTCTTGTATTTGTTTTTGTATAAAGGGAATAAGAAAGTTTGATGATTGACCTAAACCATAAACATTAAAAATACGAAAAATAATGACCGGTACATTAAAATTCCGATTATAGGTTTCACACAGTTTTTCACCGATGATCTTTGACTGATTATAGGGGTTAAAAGATGTGATCGGATGATCTTCATCTATTGGAAGATATTTCGGATTGCCATATACATATGAGCTGTTAAAGATCATTTTAGCATTATGTATCCAGCATAACTCTAACATATTCAAGGTACCGGTAATATTAGTATTAAACATCTCTCTGGGGATTTCATATGATTTGGGAATATATATTAAAGCTGCCAGATGTATCATAATATCAAATTTTTCAATGTCTTTGACGCTATTCCAATCACAAACATCATATCCGGTCTGAATATCTATGCAAACCACTTCATGGCCTTTTCCCTTTAAGGTCTTTACCAAATGACTGCCGATAAAACCGTGGCTTCCTGTTATGACAATTCTCATAGTGTTTTCTCAGTAATTATATCAATGTCTATCATTGTATTTCTATCATCTAAAGGTTTTATTTGTTTTTCAAATATTTATCGTTTGCTGTTTCTTTTCTTGAATAATTTATCCCTGTTTGTCAGGAATATCGAGCCGCCGATCAACATAAGCATAAGAGCATCCCCTATCCAGACAATACCAAGGCCTGCATGGTATGACATTGGGTGAAAATCCATCGTCAGCGTGTATTTTCCTGCCGGGATCTCCGCACCCCTTAAAGCATAGTTCGTTTGGATAATGGGAATTTCTTTCTCGCCTTTCTTGAGTTTCCAACCCTCCGGATAATACATTTCTGAAAACACGACAAATTGCGCTTCTGGTATGTCTACCGTAAAACTTAGACGATTGGGGTCGTTCTCTTGAAGGATGATCGAGCCAGTTGGGCTATAGGAACTTTTTGATCCTATCGCTTGATCCAACAATAATGCCTGCTTTTCAGGGTCAAAGTCTTTTGTGTTCATATAACGCAGGATATCGGCATTATCCGAAAAGGTCTTCAATTCATTGACGAACCATGCTTTAGGAAGAGCTCCGTTATTCAAATATAGTATTTCTTGTCTGCTTTCATCACCGGCTATTGCTTGCAAGAAAGCTTCCTGCAGACGACCGGGGGCAATGATGTAGCGTCCGCCCAACATATTTACCACATTCCAGTTGACGCCGGTAGCAGTATATAAGCAATGTTCGCGCAGATCTTGTATCGTCTGTAATTTAATTGCCGAATATCCGCTGATAGTCGGATAAAAATAACTGTAATGATTACTATCCTGTCCCAATGCAAAAGCTCGTGCATTTTTGGGTTGTGAGGAAAGATAACGCGTAATATCTGTCTGTCGAAATTCGCGGCGCTCTATACTTGCCGGGTTTCCGAGTGGCATGTTTTTGTAGGCGCGGTTGCTTACACCGAATAGTTCTAGAGAAACCAAAAGACCAAGCAAAATATAGACAAGTATGGGTTTAATTTTCTTGAATGAAAAAGTGAATAGAACACTACCTGCGACAATGACTAAAATTAAAGCCTTTAGTACATCGGCTTGTAAAAATTCTTTGCGAATATCTTTGATCATCGACATTGCCTGTGCGCCATATTTCGCTGCTTCACCGGCTTTTTCATAGGCAAAACCGCCACTGAACAATAAAATGATCAAAAGCAGACCTGCAGCGCCGCCAAAAACACCGGCAATTAATTTCCAGTTCGCTTTTTTAGCCTCTTCTATTATGGCTTTGATCCCATACCCGGCCAAAATGATCAGGGCAAGAAACACCATGTTCATGATCATTGAAGGCACCCTGAATTTTGAAAAGTAGGGCACGATCTGGAAAAACAATTTATACAGCGGCAAGAAATGCCGGCCCAATCCAAGTAGGGTCGCAAATACGGAAAAAACCGCCAGCCCGCGGACAAAGCCATCCTTTTTCCAATAAGCATATACTCCAAAACAAGCAAAAATAAATATTAAGATACCCACAAAATCATAACTCTGTGTAAAGGGCATTTCTCCCCAATATCCCGGAACCGCACGTCCCTTGAGTTGTGGATATTTATCACCCTCATATGTTTCTTGCGAAAGCCCGCCGGAAAAACGAGGTATAACAAATCCTACAATACCCTTCCCATCCAAAGACCATCGCGTTGCATAATCCAGTCCGGCACCTTTTGATTCCGAATTGTCAGCCGGACCTGTATCCATTTGAACGGCATTCCCGCCGCGGGTGGAATAGGGTGTGTATTCTTGAAGGCTGATAAATGGCTGACTGGAAACAGCTACGGTCAAAACGATGGCAACCGCCACTTTCATGGCAAGATCGCCAAAAACCTTCCATTCCTTTTTAAAAAGCAAGCGAACGACCGGCACAAGAAAAAGAAAAAGCAGGATCAAAATCCCATAAAAAGTCACTTGAACGTGCTGAGTGCGCATGATCCATGAAAATGCGGCAGTAAACAAACCGACAGAAAGCCACGAACGTTTATCAACAAGATAATTAAAGCTCAAGATCACCCAGGGTATGATCATAAAGGCTCTTAACTTTGCAAAATGTCCCACATGCAAAAGAGCCATCCAATGCGGTAAAAGCATATAGGCCAAAGCCGGGATCAAAGCAATATACCAGGGAATCTTTTTATAGTAAAGGAGAAAGAAAATACCTAATGCTCCAATAAGATAGTACCAAAAATAGGTGTAAATGACTTTTCCGATCTGGTTGATAAAGCTATCGGCATGAAGAATATTGGGCGTAATGCGCGGATATACCGGCATGCCGGCAAAAACATTCGGATTCCAAAGCGCTTTTTCTCCATTTTCCTGCTGATATTTAACATATAGGTTCGTACTCCCTTTTGATGCCGAAATATCTACACCTGTCGGGCGCTGCCCGTTGAAGATCATAGGAGAAAAGAAATATAATAAAGGAATAAGAAAAACCAGTGTTACCACAAGTGGTTTTATCCATTTTTGTGTTTGTTTTAGTTCGTTCATATTCGCTCCTGTCTATTTATAATAATTTTTTACAAATCCGGATCTTTCCCTGCCGCCAAAGATCACGCGGCGGATCAAGGCACCACCAAAGCCCAATCCATATCCCAGGATCTGGATCGGTACAACAAAGGGAATATAAAAGAACACCCGGATATCTTTGTATTTAAATATTCCGTGAACAGCCATTAGGATAAGCACGCCAATACCGGCTAAAAAAACAGGCCATAGGGCACCCGGCCAAATTGCCAGGCAAATTAAAAAGGCCAATATTATTGATGTCCCAAGAAAGGGGAAAAAGTGAATCGGTTCAAGCATTCCTTTGTCAATTTTGTACAAGTTAATACGGGCAACGCCCCAATTATAGACTTGTTTAAAAAATCGCCATATTGAAGTCCGTCGTTTATGAAAAACAATGGCGTCAATTACTTTGACGGTTTTGCCTTGAGAGCGGATTCTGTGAGTAAATTCGATATCCTGCCCGTGCCGCAAGGTTCCAAAACCACCGATCTTTTTTACAACATCGGCATGAACGCCCATATTAAAAGAACGCGGATAATATTTTGAAATTTTCTTTTTGGAAGAGCCCCTAATGCCTCCGGTTGTAATAAATGATGTCATGGAATAGTCAATTGCTTTTTGCAGGGGTGAAAAATCGGACCGTACCTTATCGGGCCCGCCAAATCCGGCGACTGGCTCTGTAATGGCATCATCGTATGCTTTCAGCCAGTTTTCATCAGCAATGCAGTCACTGTCTACAAAAATATAATATTCGCCCTTTGCATGTTCCATTCCGGTATTACGAGCCGGCCCTGGACCTTTATGGTCTTGTTTATAAAATGAAAGGTTTAAATTCTTTTTTTCAATTAATCCATTAATAAAATCTTCTGTTGCGTCTGTGGAGCCGTCATCAACAATTATGATCTCAAACGCTTCTTTTGAAAGTGTTTGTTTTTCAAGGGAAAAAAGTAGTTCCCGTATTTCATCGAGACGGTTAAACGTCGGGACAATGACAGAAAATCTGCAGGGAAATTTATTCATTATTATTTTTTCTTTTTAGATTGATAAACAAGCATTTCACCAATGAGCCCAATGGAAAACAACTGCACGCCCAGGACGATCAGCAAAACACCCAAGATCAACATGGCCATATGAGATTGAAAAGAATGGCCCAAGGCATACTTGTAAACCAAAACAACGATCTCCACCGCAACACCGGCGCCTACGGACAATAAGCCAAAGAAGCCGAAAAAGTGCATCGGGCGCATGGTAAATCGACTAAGAAAAAAGATGGTCATAAAGTCAAAGAAACCCTTAAATGTCCGACTGAAACCATATTTGCTGACACCGCTTGTGCGTGGATGATGTGTTACGACGATCTCGGTGGTTTTAAAGCCTTCAACTTTGGCGAGTACCGGGATCCAACGATGCATTTCACCGTAAAGCTTCACTGTTTTGACCACTTCGTTCCTATAGCCCTTCAATCCGCAATTAAAATCATGGATCTTGATCCCGGACATGACCCGGGCCGCCCAATTGAACAATTTTGAGGGCCAGCGCTTTGTGATCGGGTCGTGGCGTTTTTTCTTCCAGCCGGAGACAATGTCCCAGCCTTCTTCCAATTTTGCCACCAATGCGGGGATTTCTTTTGGCTCGTCCTGCAGATCGCCATCCATTGTAATCACATACTTCCCCTTGGCAGCATCAAAACCTGCTTGCAGCCCGGCTGCTTTCCCTTTGTTTCGATGAAAATGGATATGGCTGATATTACTGTATTCTTTGACCAGAACATCACAGTGCTCTGTTGTGGCGTCCGTGGAACCATCGTTAACAAAAATGATCTCACCCTCATATTTTTCCTGAGTAAAAACTGCAAGGACCTGGCGAGTCAATTCTTTGATAGTCCCCTCTTCATTATAAACCGGAACGACGATGGAAACATCCATTATTTTAATTCCTCCAAAGAGTTGATAGTGTCGGTATTGTCAGGATCGAGTCTTAACGACTCCTTAAAAGCTTCACGTGCCTCTTCTTTCCTTTTCAGCGCGCTCAGGATCATTCCCTGATGATAGAACACATCTGCCCCCGCATCAGGATAGTCCAAGGCTTTTTTAATCCATTTTAATGATTGGTTATATTTTTGTTGCCGGAAAAGCACCCATGCTTTGGTATCGAAATACGCGGCACTTTTTTCTTTTTTTAACGCTTTATTGACCATTTCCATAGCTTGATCGAGATGGATATCCAAGCAGGCAAGAGCATAGGCATAATTATTTAGTATGCCGACATTTTCAGGTAATTTTTTCAATATGCTACTATAAAGTTGATCCGCTTTTTCCCCTTCGTTCAGCTCAACATAAATATTTGCAAGATCTTCACGTGCATTTAAGTTCGTGGAATCTTCAGATATAACTGTTTGCAGTAAATATTCTGCCGTTTTATAATTACCCTTTTGCGCGTTGATCATTGCTTTCATGTGTAGCCAGCGGGAAGCCGATCCTGTTTTTTTAATAGCGTGATCTGCAACGGCTTCAGCTTTTTCAAGAAGCCCTTTTTCCCAAAACCAAAGTCCGTAATAGAGATAAAGATCTGCATTTGCATCCGGGAAAACATCCGCGCGTTCAAAGTAAAACCAAACACTATCCGGCTGATCGGCGGCCATGGCACTGATTCCCTGGAAATAGGATATTTTGCTGTTTTCTTGCCAGCGATCTTTGATCCGGTTTAAAATGTTATTCCCGGCATCAAAATTCTTAAGCTGGTATTGATAGTCAATATATAAAAAATAGGGTGCAAAGGTTTCCGGTTTATTATCAAGCCAAAATTCAAGCGCACTTAACATACCTTCAATATTCTTGTTTTCAAAAAGCGCTCGCACCCAAAATTCATAAAGTTTATTGTTAGGCGGAACATTTCTCGCCACTGCCTCGAGATAGGGCGCTGCATCTGCGATGCGATCCTCTTCAAGCATGATTTCGGCGGCATAAATATAAGACCAATAATATTCTGGTTTTATCTTTATAAGCTCTTCCAAAGCCTTCAATGCTTTTTCGTTGTCACCATATCCGCGATAACACTCTGCAAGCCGTTGAAGGTAGTCAGTATTTTCAGGCTCATTGTCTAATTTCTTTTGAATTAGAGGAACCGCTTCTTCAAAACGCATTTCCTTCATATACAGGTCTAATACAGCATACTGTGACTCGACATCTTCGGGGTCAAGTTTTAAGGCCTTTTCATAATACCCTGTTGCCTCTTTGGATTTTCCGAGTAAGCGATAGGTCTCACCAATGGCCTTTAAGATCGTTGTTGTCGTATCATATTCAAGAGCTTTTCGGTATTCCATGTTTGCATAAGAGAAATTTCCGCTTGAGCGATAAATTTCACCGTACATAAAATGCGTAATTCCTGATGTCGGATAGTTTTCGGGGGCTTTTTTCTCCGGAATATCGCGAACCAGCTCCTGTGAACCACAGGATAGCAACATTAACATAACAAGTAAGCCAAATATTATTGAGTTCTTATGCATCTTCTTATAATAAGGAATTATTGGGAGTAATTCATCAAGTTTTTGGTTTAAGGTATTGTGTAAGAAAAGTATAAAGGAAAGGCCGGCGGATAGAAAGACTTTCTAATTTACCGGCGTGTTATGCCTGTTATATCTAATTATTCCAAAGATTCTGTTATCTTGTCTTAAAATTATCATAATAATCCCCCTCTCTTGTCAAAAATATCTGTCAAAATAAAAACACCCCGATAGATCGAGGTGTTTAAAACTTGAGAAAGTTTTGTCTCTTAATCGAGATAATCCTTTTTATTACATCCGCAAATACCAACGACTTTTTGTTTATATTT
>JAIPIT010000106.1 GCA_021734505.1 Fidelibacterota bacterium
GGAAAGACCTTTATTATATTCATAGGAAATATTCAATGTCATATTATCTTGATAATTTTGAATGATGCTGGTGTTGAGATAATCAAGATTCGCATCTCCCTGATGGTCGATCTTGATTGTTTTGTTATATCCCACATCAGCCCTGAAATCCCCCTCGAATGTAAACGAAGCTTTTACAAGAGGTGTAAAATTCAAGGTATAGGTAGAAGATGTGCTTTCCATATAATAGGGTGTAGCGTCTGTTCTTAACTTATAACGGACATTTTCTTTACCGGACATACTGTGCTGAATATTGATACTTTTAATGAAATTCAATTTCCCTTTGAGCCATTTGTACTGGCTGGGATTTATTCTCCATGTCAATGAATAATCGGGTGCGACAAAACCATCCATACCGGTTTCCCCAAGAGGAATATAGTTTCGGCTTGAGGAAGAATCGGAGCGTATCAATTCCAAAGTATCGCCATAAGCGATAATATGTGAAAATTCATCGTAATAATCATCATTTGAGGTTTTAAATTGATATTGAGGCCCGGATGAAGTATTTTGTTTATAATCCAACTTGATATTAAGTGTTTTAGTAAGGTTAATGCCGGAGCCTATCGAAAAAGATATTTTTCTGTCGTTATTGTTTGGACTGCTTAAACTGCCTTCAAATGTACCCGTCGGCAAATAATAGTAGTTGCCGAATCCATAACGATATTTATACGTAACATCTCTATATATCCTTAATGTGTCGCTACCCGTAATACCGTTATTGGTCTTTCCAAGATCATCGGAATAGTTAAAACGGATCGGATTGATCTTTCCAAGGATCTCTGCAATGCTGATCTTTGGTCTTGCTGGTTTTGGCTTTTGCGGTTTTCCCTGATCTTTTTTTGGCGGAGGAGCTGTTTTCGGAGAAGAATTCTCCGGAAGCTCGCTATCTTTTTTTGCCATGAGTTTTGGAGGAGGAGGCGCAGGAGTCTCTTTTTTCTTTTTGTTTTTGCTTAATTCTTTGAATTTCTTTTCATAGGTACTCCAAACTTCTTTCAGACTAACCGTTGCGGAAACGTTGTATTTTCTGGTAACGCCCACACCGGCATAGTATTTGTCTTTTTGGGCTCTGTAGCTATAATTGGAATTATAAGATAATCGCGGCTTAAGCCATGGAGCTAAAGTCGGGTTATAATTAACCGACAGGTTTTCTCTGATCGATGTGACATCGCCAACGTTAACACCGTTCATCAAACTATCATATCTGATATCAGCAAAAAGTCCCAAAGCGTCGTTTTGATAATCCCGCAGATCGCTCGAACTGGAACGCTGATAGCTGATCTTCATTGGGTCAAATGGCTGGAAACTGACATTCATACTTTTTGACATACCGAACGAGTAGGTGCTGCTTGTATCCATGGTGCTTCTGGAAATTCGATCCTCATCTCTCTTGGAAACGGACATGTCCCATTTAAATGCTGTTGGCTTCCAATAAAATTTTTGTTCTTTTGTTTTTTCATCAAGGAATGGGACCCATGATAAATAGCGGATACCCTTGCCTTTATCAATACTCAAATTATAAGACACCTTTCCCGTAAGCGATGTGTTTTCCTTGGAAGCGATCTCAAGACTGCTGTTCTCAGATCTTGAAGCGTTGAAGTTGGCTGTGATCGGATTGATAAGAAGACGGGTAAGAAGCGGATCGTTTTTATTTCCCGATCTGCTTAACGAAGTATTGATCGATTGCTTTCGTGTTAGAACCTTTAAACTGTCTGCAGGATTATCCCCGACCAATATATCAGATCCCGGAAAGTATTTTGGGGTACTTGCAGATTGACTTTGGGACATAGCGATAGGAAATTTAACTTTCCATTTATCCGGGAATATTTTATTTGCATTTATTTGCAGGTTCATATTGAAATTTTCAGATGTTTTTTGGTTATTTGACATCTGTTGGTTAACCTGACGAAAATCCGCATCGGTTTTCTTTGCATTTATATTGAAGCTTGCCAAACCGCCAAGTCTGAAGTCAAATGATCCTCTCATTGCCATACCGGGATCATTATTGCTTTCAACCACACGCATTTCGTTTACCCATATGTCACCGGTGTAGGGACGATAGCTGTCAACATTGGTAACGCCCAATTGCATTTTTTCAATGCGGGATAAAGAAGGATTTCCAACAATTCTGAAGATCTTCCCCGTATATTCGCCGGTTTCATAATCAAAGGGCCGGTATTCCCTGACATTGCCGTCATCGTAAATAAAATACTCAATTTCGTCGAAATCAACACGATTCTTTAATTGTGTGATCTCATCAAAGATCATTTCAATATTATTTCTTTCATCCCAACCATCATATACTTCTGTAACGGTTTCGTAATATTCACTCATGTCTCCGCGTCCGATACGAAGGAAAAGATCAACCCTTGACTCATCATCTGTTATGTAATCGGGACCATGTACGAACATCTTGAGTTTTTTATACATTAAAAGCGTTTCGCTTTCCAGCATGATCTTTTCAGCCAAAGCAGATTCACCCGGCTGAAGATCCACAAAATTCAATACCAGAGATTGTTCTTTGTCCTTAATGGTCGCTCCACTTAATGGATCAGGCCGCTCAACACCGCTGATCCCCGGAGGTGAAATGTAGTCATTATCTTCATCAGTGTTTTTAACCGTTATATAAAAGCGGTCGTCATCTTTTGTATAAAATGGGGTTTCGTCGTTCGTCAATCCCAATTCCTGCCATTCGTTGCCAACGATTGAAATAGCCGCAAACTGGATCGTATCCTGATCTGCCATATCAAAAACATTTAATCTCATCATCCTGATGGATTGGAAACTCGGTTTACCGACACTATCGATAACGGCTGTCAGGGGTATTCTGTATTGTTTCCAGCCGGTTTCCTGTCCATTGTCAAACCTGGTACGTGATGCCAGCCATTGTTCGCTTTCAAGATCAATAGAATATGAATAATAATTATCAGCCTGGTCAAGCTTTCCGTCCCGGTCAATATCTTCCGTTTCGGGATATGGCTGAATACCGTCTGTGCCGGCATTATTCTCAGTTCCATTACAGTAGCGAACTTCTCCCTCTTTATACCCTTCTTTATCAAAATTATCGATCATTGGGTCCCAGCCTAAAGCGATCTCTTGCTCATCTGTCAATCCATTAATACCCGTATCTTCATTATATGTGGGATTGATCTCCAAATTACCGTTATCATTTTTGTCTTCATAATTTTTCTCACCATCGCCATATTCAGCCTCCGGAAAAGCGAGATCATACTCAGTGTTATACCAATCTTCGGTAATTTCACCGATATCGATCTGCAGCTGGCCTTTTTCCCCTTTGACCCACAATTCAATATATTTGCTTTTACTCTGGTCGTACATATAAACCGGTTGCATGATCCCGCCCCAGATCTGACGAACATCATTTTGAGTTTCATGACCGGTGATACCATTCACTTCCGGATCCAGAACAACAGTCAATATATTTGTGTACTGGTCGGTTTCGGTTGTTTCTTTTTGCGGCCATATGTAGTTTGTATACAGGCCAAAAACCTTTGCGCCGTTAGCCCCTACATAAAACGGGTTATACCAAAACATAAATCCCCGTTCCCGGAAACTGGATGAAAAGAAAGTGTTCTTTGGCTTACTGGCGTGTGTCCATTTTTGGAAATTGATATTCATCGGTGTTTCCTGGCTTGCAGATTCAAAATCATCAAGCTTGGCAACACCGTCAAAATCGCCGCTTTCTTCATTTTCGATCGTATTGGGATTGGGAAGTATCTGCGCGATCTCTCCACTGACTTTAACATGACTGGCTTGTTTTACATGAATTAAAGGCAATGCATTCATGGCTCTGTCAAGCCAGTTCAGATCATAGCTGAATTCACCATTAATATCCCAGATAAAGTTAGCAAAAGGTTCATCGCCGATATTTACATTCTTATCATCAAGGACCGAACGATTGTAGTACATCGCGGTCGCTCCAATAAAAGCGTTTTCATTGATCTGATATTCCGCTCGCATACCGGCCATTAATTTTTGTTCACCTATGCCTCCAAACAGCTGTTCTGTTTCATAATTGATGTCGATATTTGCATCGGGATTCATGGCTTCTGCACTTTTTAATGTGATCAAACCTGAAAAATAATCAATATCGTAATCAACGCCTTTTGTCATTTTCTTTCCGTTAACAAGTATTTCTTCACTATTCTCAATAATGAACATCTCTCCCAAATCGATCGTTGAACTGCGGTTGGAATATTTAGCTTCGATATAATATTTTCGTTCTTTTCTGTCCGGATCGGTATAGGGAAGAGTATATATGTTTTCAGCAGATGGAAGATCATCGTCGTCAGAGGCCTTTAAACTGTCATTATATATACCGGTTGTTTGATTGCCCTCAGGTGGTGCCTGGAAAGGCAGAGCATACGGCATCCATAACTCCCCGGCTTGAAGGTCAACAAACACACCTGCTGGTTTAATATCGATCTTCCCGTCAGGTGATAAAGATCCCGATTGGTTGTAATTATCAAGATTGAAATAAGTAATATAAGGTTTTCCGCTGGCGTGCAGCTCTTTGGGTTGATTATTATTAATAAAGATCTTAAGATCAAAACCGTCTTCATCAATATTGCGTGCCTTAAGATCATATATGTTTTTCATTTCCAAATCCCAGGTAATATAGGTAGGCTTGGGGTTTTCCGCTTTTATGATCTTAAGATACGAACCATTGTTCAGGTCACCGTATACCTTTCCGTCGTTGGTCCTGTATGCTATGGCAAGAATATTATCATCTCCCATACCCATATTCATACGAATATATCCAAGATTTTCTTCAATTGAATATTCACCGTATGGATTATCATCTGTGCTGCGTTCAAGTTTTCTGAAATAAATGGAATCGGCAACGTCTTCTTCGGCATGTTCTGTTAATGGGGTCGGGGTACCATCAGGAGCAATATCGACATAGGCAATAGCTCTGATCTTTGTATCTTCACGTTCGTTACAACTTATATAAAGATCATAATCAATGATCTGATTGGAAATACTGTAACTGAATGCGTTATTGTTATAATCAATGGGGTACATGTTCTCTCTGTATATCTCATCCACATAGTAATAAGTATTTCGCTTGTATTCATAATCAAAAATTTGAACCGTTGAACCACCATCATCATCAGAACCGCCACCCCAGGATTTTTTCTTACTGTCCTTTTTCTCATAAGAGGCAATTGCCGTAACATCGATCGGTCCGAACTTCATGACTGCCTTACCGCCAAAAAGACCG
>JAIPIT010000116.1 GCA_021734505.1 Fidelibacterota bacterium
GCAGACCCGTAGTAACTCGTCATATTCCACCGGTTTTCCGTCAATAATGACCTCCGCAATCGCCAGTGGCGGGAACCGCAGCGGGAAAATCTCACGCCGGACAATCTGGATCAGAATACCAATCCGGAGGACTTTGATACCGCCCCCCGTGGAACCAACACAGCCACCAATAACCATCATGACAAGAAATAGCTGCCTGGCCGCAAACCCAAAATAGGGCGAGCCGATATCCCGTGTTCCAAACCCGGTTGTCGTTATGATGGATATTACCTGGAATACTGTTGTCCGCAAATTTTCCTCAACTGCCGCAATATTCCAGCGGGATTCAGAACTGATTTTTACATATCGTTCGATAATAATTATCAGGATGAATAGAAAAATAAAGCCCCACCAGTAACGCATCTCTTTATTGTCAAACAGTGCCTTCGGCTGACCTTTCAACATCCGGTAGTGGATCAGGAAGTTCGTTCCGCCCAGAAACATTCCGAAAATCAGGAAATACTCAATCCATTTATAATGCCTGAATCCGGCAACTTGATAGTATTCAATACTGGCGTCATGGGGTGAAAAGCCACCGGTGGACAGGGCGGTGAAACTATGGCAGACACTATCAAACAGTGACATGCCGGAAATATAGAGTCCCAGCAATATTACCACCGTAAATGCGGAGTAGATCCCCCACAAGATGGCCAGTGTATTGGCCAGGCCGGGTACCGGCCGCCCTAAATTGATCTTGTGACTTTCCGCTCCGAAAAGCCAGTGGGCTCCGACCCCCCGGGCACTAATGGCCAGGAAAAAAGTCAGGATTCCCAGGCCACCGATCCACTGGGTCAGCGCCCGCCAGAAGATAATACTTCGGGGCAGCTCATCCAGCCCGGTAAACATGGTGATCCCGGTGGTAGTATAACCGCTCATCGCTTCGAAATAACCATCAATATACCTGCTTCCTATTCCGAATACATAGGGCAGCGCCCCAATGGCCGAAAAACTCAGCCAGCCCAAGGCGCAAATCAGCATTGCCTGGGTATTGTTCAGCACATCCGATTTATGTAGCTTCCGTAGAATGAATCCCAGTAGCAGTGAAATGATGATCGGCCCACCAAATGCCAGCAGCAAACCGGCATTTTCCACAAAATTACCGTTATAAATAACGATCAGCAACGGCAAGGTCAGAAAACCGGCCAAAACGATCAACAGCGACCCTAGGATCCCAAAGACTACTTTGAATGTACCGAATCGATTGCGCATTTCAGATCAGATCAATTAATATGGGTTGTAAGACACGTTTGATAACCAATAATATGATTAGTGCAAATATTATAAAAATGATCGTCCGATAATTCCACTGACTGAGAACCAGCCCCAAAGCGATTCCCACGGCTGGCGGATGTTCCAGATTAATGACCGCCATCAGAAATATTGCCACACCCACCGCCAGCGCTCCGAACCCGATGATAAATATGTTATCCGGGACGGCGCCGACATTCCGGGAAAGCACCCGCATTAATAAAAAACAGATGATACCGCAGATCATCCCCACACTATACCCTCCCAGGACCTGTTTGGGGCGGGAAATGTAGGATTTCGGCATCACAAAAATGATGAATACACTGGCTCCCAATGTGACAATCAGGGCGGTGTGTTCAAGAATATCGAGAAACACCAGCACAAGGAAAATCGAAATTGTGGCCAGGGCACTTTGAAAAATATACTCTTTCAGAGATTCAGCGATTTTTACATCAAACAAATTCATCGGTCTTTCACTGTTTTTTACACAATACTGGCTAACTGCACCGTATATACATTATAATAAATTTTCCAATTTTCCAAGATTTCCCCCATTCGGGATATCCGCACAATCTTGGAGTAATCTAAACCTGTTTTAGTGAATTCAGACCAGTGGTAATCCTATTTCACGTACATCACTTTCCGCAAATTTGATGCTTTACCCGCCTGCAAACGAACGAGATATGTCCCGGAACTCAAGTTCTGTGGCTGCCAGACAACATCATAACTGCCTGATGACTGAAACGTATTCACAAGCGTTTCTACCAATTGACCGCGCATGTCGTAAACCTGCAACGTTATTTGTCCCGCTTCTTTCAGCCCATAACTCAGCGTGACACTGGGATTAAAGGGATTCGGATAGGCTTTCTGCAGACCAAATTCCACCGGTAAGGTTACACTCTCAGCATCAACCGTTATTTCAACCGTCTTATGCCAGATCACATTTCCGCTATAATCCACGTCCGCCAAACGATAGAGATAGATTGCGCCCGGAACGACCACCGCATCGGTGTAGGTGTACTCGTGCGCTTCCGAAGTGCTGCCGTGTCCCTGCAAAGCTTCGGAGGTCGTATAGTCTGACACCGGTAACCAGTTACCTGTAACCTGTAACCGTTTTTCAAGGATAAACCCCAGGTTCTCGATCTCTGATTCAGTTGTCCATCTCAGCATCACTCCATTTCTCCCGTTCTCCACGATAAAACTGGTTAGTTCCACCGGAAGCGAAACATCCTCACCATCTTCCCAGTTCAGGTAGGGATAACCGTTATTGATCGTACCGCTGAGATCCATATCCCAGTAATCATTATTCGCAACATCATCATTAGGATCACTGACAAAATCCCAGGGACTGTCCAACCCGGAAGTCGCCGTCGCGGTAAATGTTGCAACCGCTTTCATCTCTGTCGTCGTTTTTGCCGTTGCCGCACCGACGGCATCACTGCTCTGGTTCGAAGCGGTGCTGTCAAAGAAATTATTGGAATAGGTTGTTGTGCCGACCTCTGCACCAACAAGTCCTTTATCTGTTGGGTTCGTTGCGCCAGTATAAGTAACTGTCCCGGTCGAATAACAATAATCTATCGTACCGTTATAATTATACCCGACACATCCACCAAAGTTTGTATTAGTACTTCCACTTGAACGTATTACAGACGCAGTACTATAACAATTTCTAACCGTTCCAGGATTATATCCGACTAATCCTCCAACATGCTGCATACCAGTAACACTGCCTGAACTGTAACTTTGGTTTACTGAAACTGAATTACTTCCAACTAGTCCTCCGACATAATTATTTGCATTAACACTACAGCTACTATAACTATTTGTGATTGTTGCATTACTGAGTCCAATTAACCCACCAACATATTCTGCTATACTATTTACAGACCCGCTTGAAAAACAATTATTAATTGTCCCAGAAGTTAAGTTACCTCCGACAATAGCCCCAACACAATTCTTTCCTGTAATATTTACATTTGTAACATTTACATTTTCAACGACTGCACCATCAATTTTTCCGAACAGTCCAATAAAGTTTGTCGATGTTCTATTTATATAAAGATTTTCAATTGTAAATCCATTTCCATTATATGAACCTGTAAAATAAGTGCTGCCGTTACCTATTCCGGGAAAACCATTATTTGCCCCGGCTGATGTACTGTCGTTCGGATCGTTATATTTGTCACCATCACTATCATCATCAATATCATCCCAATACTGTGTTAAGGTGGCATTAAAACTCTGAGTTTGAGTGTAATCATCCCCCCAGCTCATTGAATTCCTCTGCTGACAGAGGTCCGATAAATCTGAAAGACTAGAAATATTATGGGAAGCGCAAAATGCGCTAACTGAAAATAGCGCTGAAACAATAAATAAGGTCAGTTTCTTCATGGGATTGACACCTACCTTTCGCGGCTATTGCCCCCATGCAACAACCGGTAATGTTAATTCCCCCGGCAGGTCCCAAAACTGTATGCAAAATGTTATTATTCATAATAATGATTAATGTAAACTGTTTCTCGATAAAAATCCGTAAAATAAATCACATATTTCAATACTGAATATTGGGAATTAAAAAAATATTTCATATAATGAATACGTATCGTTCTTTACACACACTTTAATGCGAAACGATACCGTCATCAGGGATATTACTCAAAAATCGTGATTCAATCATACAAAGAAAGGAGCTCCATGACCAACCAACAGAATCCGCCCACAGCTGACGAACTTTTAAACAAAGCCTGGAGTTCGTTATCAGGAAAAAAAACCGCTCAAACCATGCCCGCCGATAAAAGCGAACTGAAGCGCTTCGAACATTTCGTGGGTTTGGCAGAGAAAAGTCAATCCCAGACCGAACAATCCAAAATGCTTTTATCAGAATCTATTAAACATTTAAAACAATGGAAAAAACGGCATTTTGTCGGATCGTTCAAATTATTGATTATTTCAATTGTCGCCACCGGGTGGTTCGGTTACCAGATCTACCAGCGGGTCCAGCAGGGCTTACCCGCTTTCGATACGGAGTCTGCATCAGAGCACCCTGTTCTTTACACAATTCTCGGAATCCTTTTCGTCCTAGGTATTATCGGCTATTATTGGAGTCAGCGCGCGCCCGCATGGTTGATTATTCAAAATGGAATGAGCAAGGGTCACAGTATTCTTGAGTCCTGGGATGAAAATACCCGCCTGTCTGAACAACCGGTTACTTATACTGAATACTACGATCAATCGGGCCGGAAAGTTGGCGACGACCAGGCCATGGCAGAAGGGACCAACGCAATGATCGCCGTTATTTTCTGGATAATTAAACACATTATTATGTACTTGTTTATCCCCATTATTTCGCTAATCGGTTTTTTTCGGTTTTACATCATTTATATGTAGAAGACATCTTGTGAATATTCTTTCGTTGGGTGTGTATTAAACCTATATCGATTATTATAAAATTTGGCACCATCTGCACAAAAACAGTTTGTGATTAAAAGAAAACTGTATTCATTGATTTTGTTCCACCAGGACCCTGGTCCCTAAAGTCAAAATCGGATAAACCGGGATAATTCTTAGAAAGTTAAAGGTTGGATGCTTATCTTTGCAATGCTAATTGATTTCATCATATTTAATTTATTACAGGGAATCCAATGAAATCTTATGTAACGACAGATACGATCGGTCTGAAAAGCACCAGATGGCTGGAACAGATTGCCCCGTATAACACTCACAAAATGGAATTACACCGTAAGCATACGGCGTTAATGGTCATCGACATGCAGAACTTTTTCCTTGATCCGGCCTCTCCGTCATTTACCTCTGGCGGACCCGCGATTCTTCCAAATATCCTGAGATTGATCCGGGCATTTCGACAAGCCGGCCGGCCGATCATTTACACAAAACACGTCCATCATCCGGACAAACTGGATGCCGGGATCATGGGTTGGTGGTGGGAAGGTAT
>JAIPIT010000016.1 GCA_021734505.1 Fidelibacterota bacterium
CCGGGTTTTACCCGGGGATACTCTTCTTCGACCCCCTTGGGGTCAATATTAAAACACAGTTCAAACATATCCGTCATCCATCATTTATCATTCATCAATCTTAAACCTTAAACAATCTTATTTGCGTGAACAAATCCTTTTATATGGGAATATTTTCGGGAACGTAGGGGAGGCTTACTCCTACGCTAAAGCTTCGGAGCACAGGCAAGCCTCCCGTTTACCAAGGGCGGGTCCAGCCCCGCCCGTACATTTGATTCGAATCATTTATTAATGTTATGCAATCTATTCATGATCTAGGATAATTATAACACCCTACAACATCGTCATCCTGAAAAATAATCCGGTGGATTGTTTATTCAGGATCACTGTGAGTATGCGATTCTCAAATCCATAAGAAATAAGGGTTTATTTTGGTGATTTGTTTACTTATCTTTATAAAAGCGAAAATAAGAAAGGGGTAAGGTATGTTTGATGAATCATTATTCATTTCAAAAAAATTTGAAACATTTGATAAAACTGTATTTATGCCAGACAACAATTTTAATAAAGAAATTTGTGGTTTTGTACTTGCATTGTCTGTTATTTGGAATGACATCAAAAACCTTGATTTATTTATAGAAAATCTAAATAATTTTCAACTTTCTTTAAAAGAAAAATACGATGTGTATTCAAGTATTAGAGGAGAAATATCAGGAATTACATATTCTTTTTTAATGAAAAGTGTTTCTACAATTAATGAACTATTTTATCTCATAAGAAAATCAAACAAAGTTCTTAAAAATGAAAATTATAAAAAAATAATTAAACAAATGAGAAATCAGAATAGAACCCATTGGCTTGAAATTGTTGATATCGCACGTATGAATGCCAATGATCATAAAAATAATGATACTGCACCTTCAGAATTTAAAAATATTCTAATATTAATTAGAAATAACGTTGGTTTTCATTATTCTTCAAAAGAATTATTGGGAGGATACATCTTAGAATATAATGAATCAAATAAAATTCCATATATTTCCAGAGGAAATTCAATGAAAGAATCAAGATTTTATTATGCTGATGCATCAGTGCAAGCATATTATGAATCTAAAATCAAAAGTGATTTATATTCTCAATTAAATCTAATAAGAAAAGAAGTAAATAATTCCATAATGAATCTTGTAACACAATTTATAAATTTAAGAGCACCTTTTAGAGAGTGTAATAAAAAGGAGTGTTAAATGAAAAAACTGCTAATAATTGCTATGGTACTACTCAATTGCTTTCTTTTTGCTGATGATCTTTATTTTAAAAATGGAACAGTTTGGAAAAATTGTAAATTGATCGACAGGGTTGGAAGCTTTATTGAAATTGATTTTAATGAAAAATATGAAAAAATTATTACAAAAAAAACATATTGAAAAAATATTTGGTGTTGTTGAATCAAAATTTGATTCGACCGAAATTACACAAGTTGGCTATGTTAATGTTAATTCATTGGGGAAAATAAGCAATTTAAGAAAAATTGAGTATGTGAATATCAAAATGAAGGGCAGTGATAATTCAATATCACAAATAGTGTATGCTGAACAAGAAGGAGTCAAAAAAGAAACAAGACCTTTATTTGAAAAATTAAATTATCCAAACTATATGAATGGTTTGGGCTTATATTCACAGACTGAAATGTTAAATATATTTGACCAAAAAGATAAAATATCAGAGTCAGATAAGATTCTGTATTATTATTCAAAAAGAAAACATGCGGTACCTGAATGCCTAATGAACGGTTATGGTTTGGCATCAATGTCTCAAGGTGATTATGGATTTGGAGCTTTAATTTTGGTAACAGAATTAGTTGGAACAATAATTTTATCATCTTCTTTAGATCCTGGAGTTAGAACGGTAGGTTATGTCTTCTTAGGAGCTGGCGTAGTCTCCGGAATTATTAGACCCATTGTATATTCAAGCAAATATAATAATGCCCTTAAAATTGGTCTTGAAATTAATTACGAATTTTAAACCAACCCACAAATCCCATTCTCACAGAGATCCTGATCCACCCGCTCGCGGACAGGATAATGTAACATTTATAACTTAATTCACAAGGTGTCGCATTTTGTGACATCCATCACAGTTTAATAATCCACATAGAAAACATCTTATAAAAGCACTATAATTCAATAAAGATCATGCTTGGAACATATATAATTGAATACACAAACCCTCCTAAAAGGCATTGAGAAAAAAGAAAATATTATCGACCTGATCTATACGGTAAGAGGTGTGCGCGTCATGCTGGATAGAGATATTGCTGATCTATATGAAGTTGAGACTAAAATTTTAAATCAATCCGTTAAAAGAAATATTGCCCGATTCCCCAAAGAATTCATGTTCCAATTGACTGAAAAAGAGTTTGTATGTTTAAGGTCACAATTTGTGACCTTAAAAGCAGAAAGAGGAAAACACACAAAGTATCTACCATTTGTATTTACAGAACAGGGTGTAGCAATGCTTTCGGCAATACTGCGTTCGGATAAAGCGATTCTTGTCAGTATCAATATCATGAAGGCATTCACAACAGCCAGAAAATTTATTCTCAGTAATTCTGATATGTTGGAAAAGGTAAATAATCTTGAAATAAAAATTCTAAATACCGATAAAAAAGTTGATATTGCATTAAACGCTCTTAATGTGAAAAATCTTTCCTTGGATCAAGGAATTTTCTTTAAAGGTCAAATATATGATGCCTATGCTTTTACAGCCGATTTGATCCGCAGTGCCGATAAATCCATCATCCTGATCGATAATTATATTAATGATTCCGTTCTGACATTATTCACTAAACGTAAACCAACGGTCACTTTTAACATATTTACCAATAAAATATCTAAGGAATTACAATTGGACATTAATAAAGATCAAGCGCAATATGGGAAAATCGATGTCCGGGAAAGAAATGATTTTCACGATAGATTTCTGATCATCGACGATAAAACCGTATTCCATTTTGGCGCATCATTGAAAGATCTGGGAAATAAATGTTTTGCATTCAATAAATTGGATGACAAGATCTCTCAATTATTAATGGATAACCTGAATTAGTTTTTAAAGCATCATTCATCGTTCATCCAGCCTTCGTCCCGAAGTTCCTGTGGCAAGGCACAGCGGTGGACGGATCGTCACTCTTCTGCAGGGGCGGCTTACATCCTGCCGGTATTTGGATTGTCCGCATAGCATTTTCTCCATCAAATCTATTGACCGGGAATGGAATGTGGTGTAACTTTGATCTTCAATAAGGAGTTTTCGATGAACCGCTACAAAGACGCCTGGGATAAGTTATTAAAAACTTCCGTTTTCCCTTGGTGGGAATGGTCGGTCACTGATAATAAGGTGATATTTAACGATCTGAAGGTCACGGTGCTGGGCTTTGATCCCGAGGATTTCAAGGCCGGGGGATTTGAAGTCTTTACGGAGCTGATCCATCCGGATGATCATGAAAAGGCCATGGATGCCATGCGTCTGGTCCTAAGCGGGAGAACGAACCTTTACCAGATCGATTACCGCATCAAAACGATAAAGGGCGATTACCTGTGGTTCATGGACCGGGGGATCGTGATCGAACGGGATCAGGACGGCAAACCGCTTGTTATCCGCGGTGTGGTGATCGATCTGGGCCGGAAACTTATAAAAGGCGGTAATGTTGATGCACTGATTTCCGTCTTTAACAGCTCCTGTAGGATTACCCGGGGAAATCTTTCGTTCATCACCCTTTGCAGTGTGTGCCAAAAGATAAAACAAGATGAAGAGCACTGGATAAAGCTGCCGAAAAATATCAGTGAGCTTATCGGGGAAAAAATCTCGCACGGGATCTGCCCTTCGTGCCTTAAAAAATTATATCCCGATATTGCGGATCAGGTCATCCGGGGAATGGAAAACGCCCCTAAAGCTGTTTAGGGTGCCTATCGGCACGTTTAGAAGTTTAGCGCCCTACGGGCTGTTTAAAGGTTTAACTTATTCAACCTCGCCGGGGTTGTGCGTAATGGGTGGAGGTGTCGACCCCGCCCCTGCAATACCGAAATGAGTCACCAATATCCATCATTCATCATTTTTTTTCGACCATCCAGCAGGTCCGCCTACAATCGGACTCCAGCTGGAAGGTCTGCTCACCCTTCACCCCTGAATTGGGGCACTCACCACTCACAATTTGATTTATTGACGAATAAAAGAAAAGGGCGGACATCCTCCTTCGCTAAAGCTTCGGAAGGACAGGCGTCCGCCCCTGCAATAAATCATGAATTAATGTTTAGACTCCGATTATCCGCTCTTTATACATCGCCAGAGCCTCATCAAGACGTTCTGAGGCACCTTCTTTGCCGGCGTTATGCGAAGGGTGGATATAGAGCTTTACGCCTCTGTCGGCCAGTATTTCGGCCACGGTGGTGATCGTCATCCAGACGGTGGTAATAAAGGCCATGGTCGAGACCGGTCCTATTTTATCAACGTGACCTTTCAGTTCAACCGAGGCATCTTCGATAGGTGCGCAGGTATCCACAACGATATCGGCAATATCAAAGATGGTCTTACCGCAGGAATGGCGGGTTTTTTTGCCTTTAGCCGCTGCAGCTGAACCGTAAGCGATCACTTTCATGCCTTTTTCTTTGGCTCTAAGAGCTATATCGATATTAACGTTATTAATTCCGGAGTGTGAAAAGACCCACATACAATCTTTGGTATCGAAATTATATCCTTTCATGATCTGGTCACCGTAACCTTCCACCCGTTCGAGAAATACGAACTGGTGAACGCCCATATCACCGACGATATGTGTAAAAAAGCTCAGCGGCAATTCGCACATCGGATGAAATCCGACGAATCCACCTATACGGGGGTACATTTCTTCAATAGGAAGCGTTGCATGGCCGCAACCAAAGGTATGGACCCAGCGTTTTTGTTCTATGGTATCCGCCATCACTCGCGCGGCTTTCATGATATTCTCTTTTTGTGTTTCCTGAATGTTGTTCATGACCGAGTTTACATTTGACAGCCATTCCATTGCTAATTTCATTTTAAATCCTCTATTTTAATGGTTTTTTAATATTTTGATTAAACGCCCAGGTCGCAAGCAAGAACATAAGGCATGCGGCGGCGATAAGTATGGTTGTAATATGGTGAATTCCCCAGGTCCGCGAGACCACACCGACCAAAAGGTTCAATAATGTATTTCCAAGAAGTGCAATGACCAGGGCAAATGAGAAGGCAATACCTGAAAGTTCGGCATAGCGTTCCGCAACATATCCCAGCATGATCGGAAATCCGGATGCCAAACCCATACCCAATAGAAAATAAGAGATCCAGATCATGGCAAGTGAACCTGACACCTGCAGCAGGATCAGTGAAATAGCGATCAATATACAGGACAGGGAGAATACTTTGATCGGCTTCATCTTTTTCAGTACATAGCTCAGTATCAATCGAGCAACGGTCATGCCGATAACCAGCATGGTCAAAGAAAAGAGAGCCTTATCGTCAGCCAATCCGTGAACATCTCTAAGATATGATGTGGTCCAGTTATTCGAAATACCTTCTGCGGCACTTTGAAAGAACAAAACGAATGAGAAAAGGATCAGGACCTTATCTTTGAACATGGAGAAAACCTTTTTCAAGGGAATTCCCTGCTGTTGTTTGGGAGGAGGGAAGGGGATGACCATAAAATAGATCACCGGCAGCATTAAAAAGATAGCGGTACCGAGAATTACGGATTCATATGAAAAATGCCTGGTTAATATTCCTGTAACCAAAGGCAAAGAAATAGCACCCAAGCCATAAAAAACACCCAGCAGACTTAGATTGGCGCTTTTATTTTCGGAACTGACATCAGCGGCCAAAGCATTGGTCGCGCCATTGATCAATCCTCCGGTAATACCGATAATAAAGAAAACTCCTTGAATTATTGGAAAAGAAGCGGCGTAGATGATCAGGATCATACAGACAACGATCAAAATAGAAGAAATGATCAGAAGCAGTTTATATCCAAAGCGGTCAACAATAGCTCCAAAGAACAGCGAGCCGATGAGGATCCCTAAAGGTAATAGGGAGGCGAGACTGCCTGCAGAAAGCTTATCCAGTTGAAATTTATCAACAAGAAACGTATTGATAGTCCCCAGGGATAGCATCGCGATCCCGAAAAGGAACATGCCAAAACATGCGGCCATGAAGACCAGATTATTCTTTTTCATTTGTCCTTCCTTATGTATTTAACATGGCAAGACGTCCGGCTCCAATGAGTCCGGCATGCTTACCCAGCGTTGTTGCTTTCAAGGAAACTTGAGTTATACTGATGGGCTGTGCCCATTTCTTTGCTTCTTCCATGATCTGTGGAATAAATTTGACCGCAGGACCGAAGACACCGCCACCCAAAATGATCTTTTCGGGATTAAATAGCGAAACATAATTCGCAACGGCCATTCCCCAGAGTTCAATGCATTGTCCAAAAGTCTCAATCGCGACCGGATCGCCTTTATCAAATGCCTCGAAAACATCTTCTGATCTTAAAGTACCCGGATTTAGTGTACCTTCATATCCAGTCGTATTTTTTAATATCTCTTTTGCGGTGCGAGCCACTCCATCACCAGAAGCATAATATTCAAAGTTCCCGCAAGCGTCAAATTTCTTGTTATAAGGCCGTTGCAAGGCCATCCAGCCGGTAGCTCCTGCAATATCGCCATGTCCTCTCAATATCTTACCGTCAACTAAGATTCCTGCTCCAATACCTGTCCCGACTGCGACAAAGATCGCATTTTTAGCTCCTTTTGCAGATCCCATCCATGTTTCTCCAAGTATATAACACGCACGATCACTATCAATGGAGACCTTAATACTCTTTGGAAGAGATTTCAAAAGGTGGTCCAAGAGGGGATATTCATCCCAATCGGGAATATTCGGCGCCCAGACCTTGCCCGTATCATGATAGACGATACCGGGGATGCAAACACCAAGTGAAACGGGGACTGAATTTGACGTTTGTGCGTGATGAAGCAAAGAATTGATCAATGTGACGATCTTGTCCGCTGCGTCTTTTCCACCTGCGCCCTCAAGCTTAAGCGTCTCTTCCTTTAGTATTTGACCCTGTTCGCTGAATAGGGCGGCCGCGATCTTGGTCCCTCCGCAATCAATGGCAATATAACATTTGTTATTCATACATAAATCCTTGAACATTAGGTTCTTAGGTGGTATTCGTTCATATTTAAGAGTTTGATTTAACTTTATGTCGCCCAACCGATACACGGAAGAGCTATTGAAGTTTAGAGGAAATATCATATGAAGTCAAGTAATAAGTTGTGAGTTGTAAGCGGTAAGTTGTGAGTGGAAAAGAGGGGGTGAGATGTGATGTGATGTAGATCACACTTTAAAATTTGGAGTTTATTGTAATATAGAATAGTTCAATTTTTACTTCAAAATTGGAGGTTCGGATGAAAAGAGAAGGGGCGATCTTAAATAAAAGTTACGATTTTGCGTTGGATATCATCAATATTTATGATGACATCCGCATTAACAGGAAAGAGTTTACCTTAAGTAAGCAACTCGTCAGATGTGGAACATCAATAGGTGCTAATGTGACAGAGGCTTAACAAGCAGAAAGCAGGGCAGATTTTATTCATAAACTTGCTATATCACAAAAAGAATGTAACGAAACTATATTTTGGTTAAATCTTCTTAAAGACTCGCAATATATCACGGATGATGATTTTGAGGATTTGCATCTAAAATCAATCGAATTACGAAAAATGATCACCTCCGCGATCATCACAACCAAAAATATAATTAATAAAAAATAATACACAAAAAAATATCATCACTCAAAACTCACCACTCATCACTTACCACTGAATTTGGGGCACTCGCCACTCATCACTTACCACTTACCACTCAAAACTCACCACTAAATTTGCAGTTCTTCCGCCGTAATGAGCGCCAGTCTGCCTGCGCCAATTAGTCCGGCTTGATTACCCAATTGAGACAGTTCAATGGTAACATCCTGCATGCTGATAGGTTGTGCCCATTTTGCAGCTTCTTCGTATATGCGATGCTTAAATTGTGTGGCCGGTCCAAAAACCGATCCGCCAAGGATCACTTTACTTGGATTGAATATCGATATAATATTCGCTATGGAAATACCCCAGTAACGGATAGCGTCTTCGATGACCTTATCTGCAACGGGATCTTCATATTTGTAGGCATTAAAGACATCCTGAACATTTATATCGGCTTTATCCAGTAATCCATCATAATTTTTGTCATTTTTTGCTATTTCAGATGCTCTCGCGGCAATCCCGTTTGCAGAGGCATAATATTCCAGAAAACCGCACTTTGAATAAGCTTTAAGGTGTTCCTCATCTACCGACATCCAGCCGATAGCGCCTGCAATATTGCTATTTCCGCGTAATATCCTGCCATCAACCATAATACCGGCTGAAATTCCGGAGCCCACAGAATAATAAATCACATTCTTATACCCTTTGGCAGCACCTTTCCAATGTTCTCCAAGAATATGACAGCATCTGTCGGACATGATCCTGATCGGATAGTTATATTTTTTAAGATCTTCCAAAAGGGGATAGTTACGCCAACCCGGAATATTGGGTGCCCAAACTATACCTGTCTTTTCATAATAGATGCCCGGAACTGAAATACCAATTGCTTTTACGCTCAGTTGATGTGTTTCCGCTTTCTTAATGAAATCATCTATTTGCTGGCATATGAAACGACCCACTTGTGTGGCGCGCAGATCACCTAAAGGTCTTTTTTTACTATCAACAATATCCCCATCGGTCCTGAAAAGTGCCGTACTGATCTTGTTGGCTGTAAGATCGATCGCTATTACGCCCATAATGTCCCTTACCTATAACTTATTATTTGAACAAAAAAACATAGCAAAAAAAATGCTAAAAAACAATTAAGTTGACAAAAGAACAAAATTCATTTAAGTTTTAATGTTTCCGGCAACGGTTACAACCAATATAAATCAGCTAAACAGAATTTTACAGAAAACACAATTACAAGCAAATGCTTGTAAGCAAAATGCATAATGCAAGGAGATTTATGATGCGCAAACGATCAAAGATCCTTCTGATGCTTGCTCTTACCCTCATTCTGCCATTCCATGTAATGGCGTCCGGAGGTAAGATATCGGGTTTGATCTTCGACGGTCAAAATCAGGAAGCATTGGTTGCCGCAAATATCATGATCACGGAAGTATGGGATAATGACATTGCGGTGGAACTTGAAACGGTACGAGGTACATTCTCGGATAATGACGGGTATTTCGTCATTTTAGATGTAAGTCCCGGTACGTATACTTTAAAAGTATCCATGATGGGTTATACCGATTATACTATGGAAAAGGTCAGAGTCAACTTAAACCGCAGTATCCAACTTGAATTTCCTATGACACAAAAGGCTATTTCTCTTGATGCGGTAACTGTTGTCGCGGAAAAAGAGATCATAAAAGCAGACCTTGCTTCTTCACAAGAGATCATAGCCAAAGAACGCCTGGAAGATGCTCCGGTATTGCGAATGGATGAGTTCATTGCCAGCATGAAAGGTGTTGAACTTGTATCTGGTAATGATGGCTCGGGGTTAAGCATACGAGGCGGCGAAATTTCCGAGACCGATATTCAAGTTGACGGAATTTCATCCAGAGACGCTCGTTCAGGTAATTCCTACTTATCTATAAACTCTTCTTCCGTAGAGGAACTACAGGTCCTTACAGGTGGGTTTGAAGCGAAATATGGCGGTATTCAGTCTGGATTGGTTAACGTGGTCACCAAAGAGGGTTCTCGTGAAAAATTCGATTTTTCAGGAAAATTCAACTATACTCCCGCAGGTCAACGACGTTTCTTTGGAGAAAACCCCTGGAGTGAAGATGGGTTAATATATAGGATATACGCCGATACCAGTGAAACCGGATTTGCTTATATTGGAACTGAAGATGATACAACGGGAACCATTCCGATTGAATTTTCCAGTTTCAAAGGGTGGGATAATAGACGAGAAGGTCAGCGCAATTTTGAAAGTGTTGGATTGCCTGCCGGCAGATTAACTCCGGAGCAAAAAAGGCAGTTATGGATTATTCAACACCCCAGCTATGATATTGCCTCTCGTCCGGATATTTATTTTGAAGGAACCTTAACTGGTCCTGTGCCCTTTACGCAGAATTCAACTTTTATGCTGGCAGGCAAACTGGAGCGATCAGAATTTGCTTACCCCATAGGGCCAAGAGATTCTTATTATGACTGGAACAGTCATTTAAAAATAACCATGCATCCAACGGATAAAACAAAGATCAGTGTTAGTGGAATGTATGCTAATATGTCTACAAATACTACAAGTCGTCCAAGTACTGTTGGAGGTGGATTGCAGGATTATTCAAGTCGGTTTGGATTTTTAAGCAACTCCCAGCAAGCAGTTTTTCAACAAGCCAGCATTTTATCGAATTACACGATGATGTATAATAAAAGTTTCTTGCAATATCTTGACCAAACGTGGTTTATGGGCGGTATAAAATTAAATCAGACTTTAACTCCAACATCATATTATACCTTGGAAGCACAGGTCAATTATCAGGATAATAGTATTGAACCCATGTCTTCAGATCCGGAACTTGAATCTTCCTGGGTCGATCTGGATACATCATTACAAGTGCTTAATTTCCCAACGATTGGGACTCCATACGGCTCAACAAATTATGCAAGAGATCTTGTTGATCTATTCAATATTTATGGTGGTCTTCAAGCGGTGGATTCTTCATATACCGTTAGTACAAACTTAAAAGGCAACTATATATCACAAATTGGGCAATATCACCAGCTTGAAGCGGGATTTAATATTAATTATACGCACTCGTTTGTTTATTGCGGAACATGGTATCAATCCAGACAGATGTTTACACCGGGTGTTCCCGATACATGGCAATACTATAAAGCAAATCCTATAGAAGGCGGTATTTATATCCAGGATAAACTCGAATTTGAAGGCTTGGTTGCAACTATCGGTTTACGTGGCGACTATTTTAATCCACAAAAGGATGAATTCTTGCTGGATAATCCGATCGATCAGGCTTATCCCGATTTTTATAACTTAACATATCAATACCTGCCCGGAAGTTGGGGTTCATATGAGCGATGGTTTGTTTTCCGAGATATGCTGGACAGTCCGCCAAATTGGCCGACCAAACCGTACCACGGAGAATTTAAAGTTTCACCGCGTTTGGGAGTATCGTTTCCTGTTACCGTAAACAGCAAAATGTACTTTAATTACGGTCATTTTTATCAAAGGCCAAATTATACTTATCTTTATAATCTGGCTATTACCGGTGACAAAGCAATATTACCTACACCTGAATTACCAATGGCTAAAACCGTATCCTATGAATTTGGTTATGAGCTAAGTTTTTTAAGGGATTATTTGGCAAATTTTGTGGTCTATTATAAAGACATGTCAAATATCCCGCTTCCCAGAACATACATAAATTACTGGGAAGAGTTCTCTGCAGTTAAATATGAACCGGACGGTTATGCAGATATACGTGGTGTTGAATTACGACTTGAAAAAAGTCAGGGACAATTCTTTACAGTGTGGTGTAATCTAGACTATATGCTGAAAAGTTGGGGAGAATCCGGCCTACAGTATATTTATGAAAATCGCATTACTGCCGCAGACGAGGAAAGAAGTGCAAATATTGATAATTTAATGCCTTTACCTAAAGCAAATATCGCCTTATCATTTCACACACCCATGACCTTTGGCATGCCTATGGGAGGTATATATCCTTTGGGTGGCTGGAGATTAAATTTGAATTATAAATGGGTAGATGGCGGTAAAATCGTAATGAACACAGACCCCATTACCGGTGAACAAGATAAAGCGGATATTGTAGATTATACAAATACAGACCTAAAAGCCGGAAAGCGGATCAAAATAGCTGATCATTACCTGGAAGTAGGGGTTACAATCAGTAACCTATTTAATCAGAAGCGCTTATATGTCGGTGGCATGAGTGCTACACAATACAATAATTACAAAGAATCCCTGAAATTGCCCTTTGAAGAAGGTGATGAAAATGGAACTGATAAATGGGGTGATTGGGATAAGGAATATATAGATACCGGTTGGTTTGAAGCCCCTATTTATCTGAATCCTCGCAGAGTTGTTGTAAGCTTATCTGTTGATATTTAAGGAGATAATGATGACAATAAGATTAAAATGTTTAATTGGCATATTATTGCTGATATTATTTACAGCAGTTTATGCACAGAAAAATTACAATGGTGCACCCATGTTCTTGAATGTGAATGCAATAAATTATTCACTTAAAAAGAGCAATGGAGAAGGGCAATTTTCTAACCAGTACAGTTGGATGCTGACAGGTGATAATCGAGACCAAACCGAAGAATGGTATTATCCGGCAGATCAATGGCATTCACAAATACTGTATCAAATATTCAATCCACTTTGTTTTGATGATGCCGGATTTACAAACGAGAATGGGCTACATCAAATAATACCCTACAAATGTGTTAACTACGCAAAAAATGATTATTCTCGTGAACGCAGACGATATCGTCCACCTTATGTTACGGTGGATGGGATACCCCAATATCAAGAATATCTATGGGAAGTTGATCCTGATATTCCTTCTGATATTATTGCGGAATGGGAAGATATTTATACTGCATTTGGAACACGAGCACATGTAAAAATATACGCTTACAGCAATCAAAATCATGAGAATTATTTTATTTACCAGGCAACAATGAAGTTTACCGGTGAAACACGCAGGGCTATAGAGCAGCCGGATTCATCCGATTTTTATCCGGCGCAAACGGTAAATATGTATTGGCCGATCGAATTTAGTTTTGGACCATCAAAACAAGGCGAATATATGGTTACCAATGGCTGGCCATATGAGGGCGTTGATGAACTTGACAGTTGGGCCTCAAAAGAGACTAAATTGCCGGGCGGCAATCGGGATTCATTAAAGATCGCTTACTATTGGGATTCTAAAACACCAGGTGCAAAAGTATATCGAAATGGCAGTAATGATGATACCGGAGACCCTGATAGAGTTAACGGACATCTTCATTCTACTCAAATTCCCGGATATACGCTTTTGCATGCAGCAAAAAACAGCCTGGATAAAGCAGATGATGATTTGAGCCAGCCATATTCTATTCCACATGCCGATATCTATAACGATCTCTGGGGACGGACTGATCTCGGTATTCGTGACACCTATATTGGCGATGATTCAAGGGGTAAATTTCCTCTTGATCCTATCACAGAAGGTTGGATTGGTGTTAATGAAAACCAAAAAGGGCCTATGCGGTTCATTACAGTAGGTCCTTACGAACTAACCCTGGATTATGATGAAGCAACTTATGATTCTATTTGCGTAACCTATGCGGTTGGCGTTGGATCTATCGATTATGATAGGGCAGATTCAGTGGGTCGGGCATGGTTAAATAGTGAAATCACAGACCTGGAAAAAAACAATATTATATTGACCGGAAAAGATTCATTATTCCAAGCCATGGATCGTGCAAATTGGGTATGGAATAGGGGGTTGGATATCCCCGATCCGCTTCCGGCACCAGATATGGTCGTTACAAGTGATGCGGATAGGATTCTCGTAGAATGGTCGTACCCAAGTGAAAGCTATTATTTGGATCCTGATACAGAGATTGATGATTGGTATGCATGGCGCGTTTATCGTAAAAAAGGGGCGGCTATGGTCAACGACCCGGGAGATAACTACAGCTCGGAAAAATGGGAAATGGTCTATGAAACCAATGATAGAACCGAAATGACATACATTGACACAAGCGTCACACGCGGAGTCCCTTACTATTATGCGGTTACAGCTCTTGATGACGGTTCGCAAAATACAGATGGTTTATTCCCCGGGCAGATGCTGGAAAGTTCACGTTACGTTAATGCCAGTAAACTTCCTGCAAGATCATTTAAGGCGGGTTTAAATACCACAATGGAAGTACGAGTTGTCCCCAATCCTGCAACTCTAAACGCAGGCGCCATGGGATTTCCCGGCGATGAAAATCAGATTATTTTTGCCTATCTCCCGTACAAATGTAAATTAATGATATTTACAGAAACGGGTAATTTGGTTGATGAGTTTGAACATATTGGGACCGATCAGGAAATTTGGCAACAAAAAACTGATAATAATCAGTATATCTCAAGTGGCATATACATTTTATATGTAGTGGAAGCTGAGGATGCTGATGGTAACAAACTTCCAAATGAATACGAAAAATTTGTAATTATTCGCTGAAAATGATGAGGTCTATTATGAAAAATAAAATATATCATGCCTTGATCATGTTGATTATCGGATTTCTTCCGATAGCGGCGTGGTCGGTAGAGAAAAAAGCTCAAGTAGGATTTCGGTTTCTTGAAAATCCAATTAGTGCTGAAGCTATTGCAATGGGCGGTATGGGTGTTTTGGGGATAGAAAATGCCAATACTGTATTTTGGAATCCTTCAGGTTTGGGATGGATAAACTCATCTTACGATGTTGCCGCAAGTTATACTCGTGGGATTGCAGATATTAATTATGGAGCATTTGCAGGTGCATTTAAACTCGGTAATTTGGGTGTTTTTGCTATTGATATGACTTACATGGATTATGGTGTGTTTAACGGAACGATCAGATCTGACAATAACGAAGGCTTTTCAGAAACAGGGTCATTTACTCCTTCAGCATATGCGGCCGGTCTAAGCTATGCGCAACGTGTTTCCGATCGTTTTGCTTATGGAGTAAGATTAAAATATGCATATCAAAATTTAGGCTCAGTTACGGTATCAACATCAGGAACCGATGTGGATGATTCACTTCTTGTTACGGAATTAGTCCAAAACAAGCATGGAGAACCTGCCATTGATATCGGTGCTACCTATGATTTTATGGGAAGTGGTATACGTTTCGGGGCAGTAGTACAGAATGTATCGCGCGAAGTAACCTATGTGCGCGAGGCATTTCCATTACCTTTTTCCGTTTCATTCAGTCTGCATGCCGATGTCCTAAAACTCCTTGGAAAAGAAACCCAGCAACATGATCTGATCGTCGGTGTTGAGAGTACTCATCCCAGAGATTATAAGGAAAAACTGAAATTTGGTTTTGAATACCGTTACCTTAAAGCATTTATCGTACGTGCGGGCTATCGTTTGAACTACGATCAACGTGGTTTTACTTTTGGATTGGGACTGGATAAAGAGATTGGCGGAATGCATCTACGCGTAGATTATGCCTTTGAAAGTTACGGCGTATTTAAAGCGGTCAATACATTCACGATTGGGACATCCTTCTAAATGCTGACATATATTAGCAATTGTCGATTATATCATTCGCCTGAAGAGATATGCCATCTTGCTCTTGAGGAGGGAAAGATCGTCAAAATCCTCAGCACTCTTCCTGACAATGGGAGAGTGCTGTTTAATGCCAACAAAAATATAGTGGCTCCCGGATTGATCGATACGCATGTGCACGGAGCAGGCGGCGCCAATCCGACGGACGGCAAGGCAGACAGCCTGCATACTATGGCCAAGACCCTGTGCAAGCTGGGGACCACGGCATTTACGGCTACATCATTTTATTTTAAACACTCTGATAACGCTCATCTGCAAATGATGGGACGTGTCGACACCGCCCAAGATGAGGCGGACTGTCTGGGTATCCACCTGGAAGGTCCATTTATCCATCCGCATAAAAAAGGCGGGATCGCTACTGAATGCCTGGCGGACCCCGATCGGGAGACTCTATCTGATGTCCTGATGAAAACAAGCGGCAAATTGGCCATTATGACGATCGCTCCGGAACTTTCATGGAACGATAATGTCATTCAAATATGCAAGGAGTTCGGTATCGTAGCTTCGTTCGGGCATTCGTATGCTAACAATCGACAAGCCAAAGAGGGATTTGAGCAGGGGATGAGCCTGGTCACGCACTTGAACAATGCCATGCGGAAATACGATCAGGGCGATGATTCCCCGTTCCGGGCTATTCTTGAAAGCGATGCTTATGTGCAAATGATCACGGACGGTGAACATCTGGATGAAAAGACCATCAAAACCTTTTATGAAAGCTTCACTGCCGATAGAATCGTCCTTATAACCGATGGAATTGAGTCCTGCGGGCTCCCTGACGGCGAGTACACCTTCAATGGTATCAAATACCGCAGCGAGAACGGATTGGCCTTCTATTCGGACGGATCGGGCAAGATCGGGACATCACTGTCCCTATTTGAGATCATGATGCGCTTCAAACGATTTACGGGATGTTCGCTACAAGAAGCTATCCGGGCTGCAAGCGAAAATCCCGCCAAATGTTTACATATCGATGATCGCAAAGGTTTTATTAACCTGGGGTATGATGCGGATCTGATCCTGATAGACGAAAATGATCGCCTTGCAAATGTCTTAAAGAATGGCAAAGTAATTCTTTAATAACCGCTTAATATTCTGTATCTTGTGTAAAATGATCACTCAAGGTCAAATAAAACACGGAAAATTATGAAAAACAAGATTATTGCACTCGTTTTCAGCATGCTGATGATCTCAAACTTTATTTTAGCATCAGATATTATTAATTACGGTTCAAACTGGTCTATGACCTGGGATGATTATTTCAAAAAAGAACAAAAGGTCGGACTGGCATTGGGTGGCGGTGCGGTATTGGGAGCGGCACATATTGGCGTTCTTAGAGCGATCGAGGAATTTGGTATAGAGATCGACTGTATTGCAGGTACCAGCATCGGCGCCTTTGTAGCCGGACTTTATGCTTTTGGTCTTGATTGGGAAGACATACAAAAAATATCGGAAAATCTTGATTGGCTGGATATTTCCGGGCTTTCATTTTCTAACATGGGTTTGCTGTCAAACAGAAAAATGGGTGAGTTGATCAGGGAAAAGATCGGAGATGTCAATCTTGAAGATTCCCCAATCCCCGTAGCCATGATCGCGGCAGATATTGAAACAATGGAAAAAGTTATTTTAACAACAGGGGATGCTGGAAGAGCTTCCATGGCCAGCACCAGTATCCCGGGCATTTTTACACCGGTTGAAATTGACGGAAGACTTCTGGTAGATGGCGGTATTGTTGAAAATGTGCCTATATCTCCATTGGTAGACATGGGTGTGGATATCATTATTGCGGTAGATCTTAATTCCGACCACAAGAGTAAGCGACCTGAAAATATTTTAGAGATTCTTCTAAGATCATTTGTGATGTCAACTCACGCAACTACTCAATTTCAAACAAGAAATGCTGATATTTTGATCAAACCCGATCTATCGGAATTTAATGTAATAGATATGGATCAGTCACATGATCTTATAGAGAAAGGATATCAGGAAGCTCTTAAGGTATTAATGGAATATTATAAATGATCGTTTATACGTTCTCTTTATAAAACATCTCGATCATCTTCGGCATCACGGTCACTTCCATAGGTGTCACACCAAAGATCTCACCCTCGGGATTAAGTGTCTTTTCCGGGAAAGTTTCCACCTTGAAATGTTTGCCTTTATATACCGTGATATAAGGATTAGATAAATGTTCGCCTTTATAAACGGTAGGAAGCGCTTTTATTATTTCGCCTTTTTTACAATTTTCCAGAACAACAATTTCAATTTCACCATCATCTATGATAGATTCAGGTGAAATTTTCATATTGCCGCCAAAAATGGTGGAATTCGAAAAATTAACGAGTGCTGCATCGAATTCATGCAAAACGCCGTCAACTTCAAGCTTGGTATGAAAGGGTTTATAGCGCATGATCTCGACCAGAGCGGCGACCGTATAGGCGCCCTTGCCAAACACTTTCTTGTATTTGATGCCGTTGATACAAACATCGGTAGGTAAGCCGAAACCAATGCAATTCAATGAATAGTAATTCTCATCCTCGGTATTGAATTTCATGACATCAACGGCTTTCTTCTTGTTCGAGAGGATGGCTTTAACCCCGTCCCGCCAAGTCTTCATTCCGATATCCTGAGAGAACGAGTTGCCAGTTCCGACTGGGATGACGCCAAAAGGGGGATATGTCTTTATCTTCTCATTCTTGATCATTCCGTTCAATACCTCATACATGGTACCGTCACCACCCACCGATACAAGAATATCACAAGTATTCAGATCTAGATGTTTTACGATCTCGGTCGCATGATCATGATATAAAGTACCGTGAGCAATAACTTCATGACCTGCATCCACTAAAGCTTGAATTGCCAAGGGTGCAAGTTCTTTACCTCTGCCGCCACCAGAATGGGGATTGTATACTAATTGGATATTCACAATTTTCTCCGTTTTTATTTTGCTAAAAAATAACAAATTTATTTTAGTTCACAATATAAAATTCAGGATATTCTGCTTTGCAGGAACAAAATATTCTCTTAATTTATTTATTACTTAACTATGTATCATTAATTTAAAGGATCGAAACATGAAAAAATCATTTGTAGCTCTATTTCTGGTTATAGCATTGCTTGTCACATCCTGTTCCACCATGATGGTCGTTCACAACAAGCAACGTGATAAACTTCAGAAAAAAGCAAATAAATATCGTTTCTTTGGGGGAGTAGCCGAAATTGGTGAAGCGATGAGCCAGCGTGAAGATATTGCCCGGGACAAGGCTCGCACAGATGCATACATCAAGATCGGACAAAGTATTCAATCCCGTATTGACGGTGTTTCGGCTCTTTATATCAAAGAAGAAGGTGAAGGAGCAAATTCCGAGATCACAGATATTTTTGAAAAAAGTGCTAAAGTGATCATTAATACGACGATCCAGGGTATCTTTGCCGTTGACGAAACCATCACCTTGCAAAAAGGTACCTATACCGCCTATGTTCTTTATGCCATTACGCCCAGATCTATCAATACGCGCCTTATGAATGAGCTTAGAGAACAACAGCCTGAGATCTATGAACGCTTTCTGCTTTCAAAAACCTATGGCGATATGGAATTGGAAGTTGAACAATACGAAAAAGAAGTTGTTCAGTAAGATAGTATAAAGATTTTATGGTAAAGACGCAGCATTGCTGCGTCTCTACATATCATATATCGATCTAATCGCAAAGAATCACCTTTTGGTGATTCTTTGCTTTGTATGATATTTTATTAACAAACATGTTAAATGATATTTCAAATCTTCTAAAAGGTATAAATATAATTCTGAATTCTAAATATTCCTGTTTCTTTCGACCAGCCAGCATTCCACCTTCGGTGAATCAAGCTGGCAGGTCACAATTACTAATCACTTGGAAAAAATGATATAGCACATCCTCCACCGGGCGCAAGATTTAACGATATATCACTTCTATGATAGACTTCGACCGTATCGATCTGATAGTCAGTCGGATTCTTATCCCAATGTGCATCTTTGGCATCAGAATAAATGGTAGCTGTATATTTTTTACCTTTATTGAGGAAATCACAATTAATGTTTATCCTGCGTTGATCTTCATTTGTTATGGACCCGAGGAACCAATTGTCTGTATCACGCTCTTTACGGACGATGGTGACGAATTCACCGACCTCGCCATCCAGAACACGGGTCTCATCCCAATCGACGCCTACATCGCGTATAAACTGAAACGCTGGCTGTCCCTCATAGTTCTCGATCAAATCCGGGACCATTTGAACCGGACTGTAAATAACCACATAAAGCGCCAATTGCTGTGCAAGTGTCGTATTGATCTGATTATTAGGTTTATATGGTTTTAACTTAATATTAAAAATACCTGGAGTAAAGTCAAACGGCCCTGCCAGCATTCGGGTAAAGGCAACGGTCGGCAAATGATTTGGAGGATTTCCGCCATCGGGTGACCATGCATTGAATTCCTGACCGCGCATACCTTCTCGGGAAATTGCATTCGGGTATGTACGGCGGATCCCGGTATCTTTGATAGGTTCATGAGCATTGATGGCAATATTGGCAGCGGCGGCTTTAGTTAAAGCAAGTCTGTACTGATTAACCATCCACTGGCCATGATGATATTCACCTTTGGGGATGATCTTGCCGACATAACCCGTTTTGACCGTAGATATACCCAATTCATTCATCAATGCGTAGGCAGTATCCATTTGTTCAGCGTAAGTTCGAGGAGCTGCGGAAGTTTCATGATGCATGATGATCTCAACGCCCTTGCTTTTTCCATAGGCTACAACTTCTTTAAGATCATAATCGGGGTAGGGTGTTACAAAATCGAAAATACCTTCCCGATCAAAATCACCGAACCAGTGTTCCCAACCGGTATTCCACCCTTCAACCAGGAGAGCACCGATCCCATTCTCGGCACAGAAATCTATGTACTTTTTTGCATATTCTGTCGTTGCACCGTGTCGGCCGCTGGCATAATCCCAGGATTTAGTCCCGATATGCATATCCCACCAGATTCCCATATATTTTGTCGGTTTGAACCAGGAAACATCAAATTTAGCGGGTTCATTAAGATTGAGGATCATTTTCGATTTGATCAGATCACCGGCTTTATCGGCAATTTGAATGGTTCTCCAGGGGGTTTTAAATGGAGTTTTAATAAACCCTTTAATATCGTTGCTATTCCCCACAAGCTCGCTGGTCAATTTCAATTTTATCGTATCGACTTTCAGGGTCATTCCCGGATAATCGGTTAAATTCGCCTCATGAAAACTTAAGTAATAGCCGTCTTTTGTTTTCATGGTAACCGGTGTATTGACCGCATTATAAGGTATATATGTTTGTGCTAATCCACTCAGGACCTGAAATTTTAAAGCGTCTATTTCGGATAGTTTGGTATGAGAATAAAGATGTTCATAAATGTCCCAATCGCCCGGTATCCACCAAACTTCATTATCTTCTTTGAGATTGAATTCTGTATTTTCATCCAAAATGATCAAATCTCGTAAACCTTCCTGCTCAGGAAGAATGTAACGAAATCCGATTCCGTCATTATAAGCCTTAAATTCAAGTTTGATCGTACGAAACGGTTCTTCAGTTTCACGCAAAACAACTTTCATGCCATTATAATCATCTTCAACCGTTCTTTGCTCACCCCAGGGCATTTCCCAAGGTTCGTCGCGCTGCAGGCTATATCCTCTATCGGTGATCTCAAATCCCGAAAAGGCTTTTGTATCTGATGAAAATTTAAAACCTAAATATGACGTATCAATAACAGTTGTGCCATGATATTTCACAAAATAGTATGGGATACCATCATCAGTTACGTCTATTTTAACACGGATAGCCCGATCCGGTGAGCTTAAATTATTAAAAGGAAATAACAATAATAAACAAGATGCTAAAATAATCGCTATAAGTAATGACAATAGATATACTTTTTTCATAATAACCTTTATGGACTTATGTAATTACTTTAAATACAGTAACTTATGCGTTGTAAAATTATCTTTAGAATTAATTTTAAGCAAATAAACACCCGATGCAATATCTTCCGGTGCCCATATAAATGAATATTTTCCGGCTTGAAAATGCGTATTACAGATCACATCAAGCAATTCACCTTGCGTTGAATAGATGCTGATCAATATATCCGTTTCTTGTTGAACGGTAAAAAGAATGCTGATCTGGGGATTAAAGGGATTGGGGTAAACCGTATCAAGAGTAAAAGTTTGACTATTATCCATAATGTTTTCTGTCAGGGAGGCACTAAGGATATTACTGTAAGTTACTGTGCCGGAGTAAGATATATCACTTAATCTGTATGAATAGTTCACTCCGGGAACAAGCTGTTTATCTTTAAATTCATATGACATATTTTTAGAATTTGTACCTGCTCCGGATATCTCATGGATAATTTCCCAATCGGAGTTTTGAGTTTTTCTTTCAAGAATAAATTGGGCATTCTCTGTTTGAGTGGCCGTTTGCCAAGTAACCAGAATATGGTCCTTCACGGGAAGTACTTTAAATTCAATCAATTCAATTGCGGTAGCCGCATCCGTCATTGTTGAAACGATCTGAATGTCAGTCCATGGCTCATCATCGGGGTTTTCTCCCTCAAAATGGCCTTTTACCCTGTAATAATAAGTGCCGGGAATTATTTTATCGATAATATAATAGTCAGTAGTAACGTCACTGACCGGAAATCCGCTAAAAGATTCAGAAAAATCAGCGGTAGGTGAGAGATCAACACAATAAGAATTGAATGAGGGTGAAGTGATCCAGGATAAAACAAGTCGATCAAAAGAAACATCACTGGGTTGTACTACGGCTAATTGCGCATAAGATAATTGCCAGGAACTGTCGCTCATATTCTCAAGTTTTCCATGATTTTCATTTTTACTCAGGTCCAATAAAAGAGAATCACTTTCCTGATCAAAGGTATAATATCCGGCCAAACCCGTTGCATTGGGATCAATTTCTATATCCATAGAGTTCCTGATCTCATCATTCGTTCGTAGAACGCTCCAGAATCTTACGTCATCCAATTCTCCCTTAAAAGATTTGATATAGGGATAATCGTAGTAAGCACCAAGGAAAACTCCATAGGGTCTGAAGGTTTCGGGATACTCCAGGTAAATATTACAATCGGCCTTCTGGATCACTTGTCCATTTAAGAATACCACGACATTTTCATCATTTTTATACTTATCGTATGTGATCGCCAAATGTTGCCAAATATTTGTTTTAACGCTGTCAATGATCAATTCAAAATGTCTGGTAAAATTTCCCATTCGAATAGCGATCCTGTTACTATCCATCGTATAAATACCGTAACCAAAATAATGATCGTCAAGTAATAATACTGTGCTAAAATCTATCAGTGCGGCACTATCGGCAAATTCATGAACATTAAACCAGCATTCCAATGTGTAGCGAGTGGTGAACTTTAAGGGATCATTGTCAATATGAACATAATTGTCATTATTCTCAAAAAGCAGACAATTGGGTGTTTCTGAAGCAAATATTGCACTTAAGAGCAAGGTTAGCATGAAAATGTATCGAAAGTATCTCATTTAAAAAATATGACCCTTTATTCAAAACATGTTAAAATATATTACTATTATAAAAACCCTGCAATAAAAGAAGTCGAAAAGTCATAGAAGGCAAGAGTTAAAAATTAAAGCTTTTTCTTCAAAGCTTTTGTGAACTCAAAAGAGAATTAAAATTGAAATTAACCTATTCAAAGAAGCTTCCATATCGCCACTTGATTCTTGTTTCTTGAATCTTGATTCTTTATATTCTCGCTATGAGCAATACAATACGAAATTTCAGCATTATAGCACATATTGACCATGGTAAATCAACTTTAGCTGACCGCCTTCTTGAAACGACCGGCACCTTAAGTAAATTTCAGATGAAAGAACAGGTACTGGATGATATGGACTTGGAGCGAGAACGCGGTATTACCATTAAATCGCATCCGATCCGTCTGCAATACAAAGCCAGAGATGGCATTACTTATACCTTGAACCTTATTGATACTCCGGGACATGTCGACTTTTCCTATGAAGTCTCCAGATCGCTGGCCGCCTGCGAAGGTGCTTTGCTTTTGGTGGATGCATCTCAAGGAATTGAAGCACAGACAGTTTCCAATACTTTCCTGGCATTGGAAAATGATCTCGAGATCATACCCGTTATCAACAAGGTAGATCTTCCAGGAGCACAGGTAGAGGCATCTATCGAGCAAATTATTGACCTTATAGGCTGTGAGGAAAGCGATATCATTCAAACCTCAGCAAAGACAGGCTTTGGAATAGATACGCTCTTAGAAGCCATTGTTTCCAGAATTCCACCGCCCAAAAAAAATGATCAAGCTCCGGCAAGGGCATTGATCTTTGATAGTGTATTTGACAGCTATCGGGGTGCTATCCCTTATGTGCGTGTAGTGGATGGTGAATTTCGTGCTGGGCAGAAATTACGTTCCTTCGCGACAAAGAACGAGTATGAGATCACGGAAGTGGGTCATTTTCACTTAAAAAGATTAAAATGTCCCGTTTTACGATCCGGTGATGTCGGCTATATTGTTGCACAAATAAAAAATATTAAAGATCTTCGTGTCGGTGATACCATTACAACAGTAGAAAACCCTGCAGCTGAATCGCTTGCAGGTTATAAAGAAATGAAATCTATGGTTTTCTCAGGTATTTATCCCGCTCAGAACGAAGATTATGATGAATTGCGCCAATCCCTGGAGAAATTACAATTGAATGATGCTTCCTTGCATTTTGAACCTGAAACATCGGACGCGTTGGGTTTTGGATTTCGCTGTGGATTTCTCGGAATGCTTCATTTAGAGATAGTGCAGGAGCGTTTGGAACGTGAATTTGACCAGGATATTGTTTCTACGGTTCCCAATGTGGAATATCATGCCTTTTTACGAAACGGCAAAGAGATCCGGGTTGATACTCCCGCTAAAATGCCTCAAGGTGATATAGAGCGTGTTGAAGAACCCTATGTCAGAGCTGAAATTATTACACCTGCAGAATATATTGGCGCACTCATGAAGCTGACTCAAGATAAACGAGCTATCTATTTAAATACACATTATCTTGATAAAACTAAAGTTCAATTGATGTATGAAATACCACTTTCTGAAACTGTTTTTGATTTTTACGATAAGCTTAAAACAGTGAGCAGGGGATATGCATCATTCGATTATGAATATATCGGTTACAGACCCGGTAATTTGGTAAAACTTGATGTTTTGATCAATGGCGAGTCCGTTGATGCTCTCTCTGTGATCACAAATCGTGACGAAGCGCCATATATCGGTCGTGAATTGGTCGTAAAATTACGCAGTTTAATACCAAGACACCAGTTCGAGATCCCAATTCAAGCTGCGATCGGTTCAAAGATCCTTGCCCGTGAGAATGTTAAAGCACTACGTAAAAATGTGACGGCAAAATGCTATGGCGGTGATATTTCTCGTAAGCGCAAACTTCTTGAAGCACAGAAAAAAGGAAAGAAGCGGATGAAACAGGTCGGTTCCGTCCAGGTACCGCAAGAAGCATTCATGGCTGTGCTACAAATTGAAAAGAAGAAGGCATAAAAGCTTACGCTTTTCAAGATAAAAGTAATATTAATTATTAAATGTAGTATAGGTAACAGAAAATCCTGTTCCAATATATTCAAATGAGATCTCTTCAAAATACAATATTCATAAAGCGTTATATTTCAATGGGTTTGATCATTGCTTTTGCAATACCAATGCTGGCATTTTCAGAATCCGAAATATTCTCTTCAGAATGTTTTTTAACGGAAAATGATACTTTATCACCGTCTATGATATATGATCTTAAGGCGGAGAAAATTGAGGGATTATCCGATACATCTCTTCTGATGTTCAGTGATCCGGAAACCTACTTTAAGAGAACTTATCGATCATATTGCAATGATTACCTATCATTGAGGAACTTATATAAAGAATTTCCCGGCTCGGCCAGTATAAGACACCATTTTTATGATGAATATGCAGAAATTTCGTATTCTGACGACAATTATTACTCAATTCGATTTACTCAAAGCTCTTATACAGGCGGTGCCCATCCGAATTCATGGGCTCAACACTGGATCATTGATAAAAAAACAGTGGGAGTGGTTGATTTTAGAGATATTTTCAAAGATAATGCTGAAGAGAGCATTAAAGAGCTGACCGATAAGGCATTAATAAAACAATTCAAGATCAAAGATCTGAGTAAAATTGTATTTAATCCGGATTATCAGGTATCGAAAGATATGTACTTTATTAAAAAAGGCATCGTTTTTCAATATGATGCTTATGAGATCGCGCCTTATGTCTATGGATCTATAGAAGTTTTTATACCGTACAAGAAATTAAAGAATTTGATGAAATAATAATATTGATGTATAGACGCAAAATTATTTTCACTACATTAAGAAAAATTGAAACTTCTAACTAATATTTTATTTGACTGACCTTTAAACCATTGAACTTTAAATCTATTGCCATGACCAAACTAGAAACAACACTTATCAACCATATCAAGCAAGCCAACGAAAAATGGCAGATGTTTGAAGCAGGGGAGAAGCTTGTCATCGGAATTTCCGGCGGCAAGGATTCTTTGGCCTGTTTAAAATTACTAGCATTTTTTGATATTGAATTAACTGCAGTATATGTTGATTTCTTTAACAAACATGATGATAAACTTGAAGCATATTGCCGTAACTATACTGATTATAAGCATATTATATCTCCTGCCTTAGAAGATAATTTTAATGATAAAAACATGTGTTTCAGCTGTTCCAGGCAGCGCAGACGTATTCTTTTAGAGACTGCAGAGTCTGTAAAAGCCACAAAAGTCGTCTTGGGACACCATAAAAATGATGTTGTTGAGACCTTGCTATTAAATCTGATATATTCTCGTGAAATAAGTACAATGAATCCAAAACAAGCCCTATTTAAGGGCTCATATCATATTATTCGCCCTATGTACCTAATACCTGAGCCCATGCTGGAGACCTACGTTAAAGAACAAAACATACCATCTTTTGATCTGCGATGTGATTTTGAGCGTGATACAAAAAGAAAATACGTCAAAGATATCATAAAAGACATTCAGGACAATTCTTCAGGAATTGATATTGTTGACAACATCTTTTCATCCATGTCGAATATAAAATCGGATTTCCTTCCATAAGTTGACAAAAAAGCCATACCATACTATGGCTCAAAATTATCGGCTCTTAAAACCAAAGTTTTAAAATCAACAAAATCACCTCATAAGTCACGGACCTAGTAACAATTCTTAAAGAGATCGTCGCTTAGAAGCCAAATTTCGCCTTTTAGTAATTCTTATGACTATCTGATAACCATTCCCTTATAAAAACAATGCCATACTTGCGGTATTTACACACATGCCCATAATATATATTATGTAAACTTGTGTGTTTTCCACAAGCCATGGGGATAAGTATATAGGATAATAATGAAATCTAAAATCATAGATTAGCTTGGGTGAATTTATATTATAGGGTCTTAGAGAGGCTGTAATGCATTTTAGCGTAAAAGTAATGGAATACTCCCCTATTTATAAATAAGGTTACGAGAGCACGAGCTTCGAATTAGATAGTAAGATAATGTGAGAATAAAATTGTTTATTAAAAGTTAGTTGAAAAAGTAGAGACGCAAATTGTTGCGTCTCTACTAAAAATTCTATTTGCTTTTTTCGCGAGATCTCGCTACGCGACCCTCCGGGCTCTGAAACAAGCCTGAAACAAGTTCAGCCTGACATTGTTCATGATGACGCGTTAGGATTATTTTACAACGAGCGTAATAATCCTCTTCGGAACAATAATGGTCTTAATAATTGTTTTGCCCTTTATATATTGTCCGAGCTTTTCGTTGGAAAAAAGCATCTCTTTAATATCGGATTCTTCTGCATCGGTCGGAATAACTAGTTTTAAGCGCACTTTACCGTTGATCTGCACGGGATATTCGATCATATCTTCCACAACCATGGCAGGATCGTATGTTGGCCATGTTTCGTATAGCAACACCGATCTATTACCCAGTATTTCCCATAATTCCTCTGCTATATGAGGTGCAAAGGTGGATAAAAGCTTCACAAAACCGGCCATCATGTCACGATTCAGGGTTGTCTCTTTGTAACATTCGTTAATAAAGACCATCATTTGAGAGATCGCTGTGTTAAAACGTGCCCGTTCAATATGCTCACCGACGATCATAACGGTCTTATGGTAAGCTTTTATGAAGAGTTCGCCTGCTCCGCTTTCTTTAATATTGGGATTTAGTTCGCCTTCTTCGGTAACAAACATGCGCCAAACACGGTTCAAAAAACGGTGGATGCCGCCCAAACCTTCTGTTTGCCAGGGTTTAGCTCTTTCTATCGGACCCATGAACATTTCATACAAACGCAGAGTATCCGCTCCGTATTCTTCAATAACATCGTCAGGATTGACCACATTACCACGTGATTTGCTCATTTTTTCGCCATCTGAGCCTAGAATAAGTCCCTGATTTATCAGTTTCTTAAAAGGTTCGTCATGTGTAACCACACCAATATCATATAAAACCTTGTGCCAAAACCGCGCATATAAAAGATGCAGCACAGCATGTTCGGCACCGCCGATATAAAAATCGACCTGTCCCCAGTACTTTTCAGCTACCGGATCAACCAATGCATCTTTATAATTAGGGCTCATATAACGCAGGTAGTACCAGTTGGAACCGGCCCATTGCGGCATCGTATGGGTTTCACGGAAATATATCTTACCATTTTCATCTTTGAATTCAACCCAATCGCGGGCATTGGCAAGAGGACTCTGTCCGGCGCTGGCGGGTTCAAATCGTTCAAGTTCCGGAAGAATTAAGGGCAATTCGCTTTCTTCCATTGGGTAGACTCTCCCCTCTTCATCTCTATAAAGAGGAACGGGTTCGCCCCAATAACGCTGACGGGAGAACAACCAGTCGCGCAACTTAAAATTAACTGTACTGTACCCACACTTTTTATCTTCCAGCCATTTGTTCATGGTAGAAATAGCATCTTCTTTATTTAAAGAATCCAGGAATCCTGAATTAATGTGCAAACCGTCACCTAAAAAGGCTTCTTCTTCGATATTTCCGCCTTCAAGAACGGGAACGATCTCAAGATCGAACTCTTTGGCAAAATCATAATCGCGCTGATCGTGACCGGGAACGGCCATAATGGCACCGGTACCATAGCTGATCAGCACATAATCGGCGACCCAGATCGGGATTTTCTTGCCGTTAACGGGGTTGATTGCATAAGCCCCGGTAAAGACACCTGTTTTATCTTTTGCAAGCTCTGTGCGGTCCAGATCGCTCTTTAAAGCGGCTTTCTCTTTATAATCTGCGACTTTTTCTTTCTTATCTGGAGCAGTTATCTCTTCAACGAGTGGATGTTCGGGTGCCAGGACCATATAGGTGGCCCCAAAAAGGGTATCGGGACGGGTCGTATAGACCTTGATATCGGCATTTTCATGATCCGCAACCTTAAAAACAACTTCCGCACCTTCGGATCGACCGATCCAATTGCGCTGCATTTCCTTGACCGATTCCGGCCAGTCCATTTCTTCGAGACCTTCAAGCAAGCGATCGGCATAAGCGGTGATCTTCAACATCCATTGCTTTAACATCACGCGTTTTACGGGATGATCTCCGCGCTCTGAGCGACCGTTCACGACCTCTTCATTCGCAAGAACCGATTTTAGATCTTCGCACCACCAAACGGGCGTTTCGGCTTCGTAAACGAGTCCCTTCTTATACAATTGAAGAAATATCCACTGTGTCCAATGGTAATAATCCGGATCCGTTGTATTGACCAAACGATCCCAATCATATGAAAATCCGAACATTTTCAACTGTCGGGTAAAATTCTCAACATTCTTTGCCGTGGTAACACTGGGATGGGTTCCTGTCTTTAAAGCATAGGTCTCTGCCGGTAGTCCGAAAGCATCAAAACCCATAGGATGCAAAACATTAAAACCCTTCATGCGTTTGTAACGGGCAATAATATCACTGGCCGTATATCCTTCAGGATGACCTACATGCAGACCGTTACCCGAAGGGTACGGGAACATATCCAAAATATAATACTTGGGTTTTTCAGGATCTTCTACCGTCTTGAATATCTTGTTTTCTTCCCAGAATTTCTGCCATTTGGGTTCTATCTCGGGAAAGGGATACGAATTACTTTTAACTGTTTCGGACATCAGGTCTCCATTGTCATATTATCTCGCTAAAATAAAGAAATGAGCGCAGATTTACAAGGAAGTTGTTTGAAGAATAAAGAGTATCGAATATGTAAAGACGCGATTTATCGCGTCTCTCGCAATAATGGCATATTATTCATTTCAAATTTCAACATTTCACATTAAATTCCATCTCAAATAATAAGCAATAAAGGACCCATCATGAAAAAACTCACTTCAATCTTGGCCCTAACCTTAATGTTGGTCTTAGCCTTGACCTCTTGCTCATCCAATCGTGAATTTACCGATCTGACTTATTCAGAAAAGATCGATGATCATATTATTTGGAAGGTTATTAAAACCGATGATATGAACGGCTCCCCTGCCTCGATCAATATTCTAGATATTGATATGAATAAATTTGAGGGTGATATCGTTTTAGCATGGTATAAAAATGAATTGGTAAAAACATCTGATATTGCTCAGCAATATCATGGATTAGCTGCCATTAATGGATCCTTTTTTGACATGAAGGTCGGCGGCTCAGTCTTATTTTTACAGGAAAACGGTACGGTGATAGCTGAAACCAATGACAGAATTGAGTTTATCAACGAATCAGCCTATGCAAAGGATAAAAATGGTGTTGTCATGATCCTGGAACGCCCCGAATCCGACTGGAAATATAATCCCGCATATGATGATATCATCGTGTCCGGTCCCCTTCTAATGTTCGACAATGAGTTGACTGACTTAGATTCTGTGAAATTCAATATAAACAGACATCCCCGTACGGCTTTAGGTATTACAGATAAATACCATCTTATCCTTGTTGCCGTTGACGGCCGTCACGCCGAAGCGGCAGGTATGAATATGTGGGAACTCCAGACATTCATGGATAAGCTTGGCTGTAGTGAAGCTTTGAACTTTGATGGCGGGGGTTCAACAACCATGTATATCGAAGGCAAGACAGAAAATGGTGTGGTCAATTATCCCTCAGATAATAAGAAGTATGATCATGAAGGTGAAAGATCTGTTGCGAATGGGATAGTAGTGACTGGTGACTAGCTCCTTATTGCTCTAAAGTTTCGAATGGCGCAGCGCGACCGTCCCTATTCCGTCCCAAAAACAAAACAGAGTCTTATTAGACTCTGTTTCTTTAATAGCCCAGATATTCAACGGGATAAACCTTGACATGTCTCATGCCAATATTCGTCATATATCATGATTATATCTTTGGGGGTTCAATCTGATATATGCTCTCTTAATATTCAGTTCATGCTCGCGAAGAATACGATCATTAAAGGACCTATACCATTTAAAATCCCTATAACCTGCAAGATGTATTCGTTTGGATGAGGTTGTTTTAAATGAGCCGATCAGTTGCGACAACGATTTCCTCTTTTGGCATAGTAAGGGACGATCGCGACCGCCCCCTACATTTTCAGGAAGTATTCTCTATCCGGAGATTATTTCCAATTGAAAAGATCTTCGCTGAATTTCATATGTAAGGTCAGGAAGAAATTCCGGAGGGTGTAATTTTGTGTAGCAAAATCGGGGTCTTCAAAGCTGTTGAAAGCGTAGCCGACACCAACCTGAAGATTATTGGCGATCAAATATCCCAGCTCAATAGATGAGCTTATTTTGGTTTCGTTCGTAGGCATCAAGTGAATAAATCTCAAGTCATTTGCCGCATACCACTTAAGACTCAGGTCATATTCAAGTCTCATAGCAAAGAAGTGTGTTGAGGTCTGATCTTTGAACAGTCCCACTTCTTCATCAACAAGGTGTCGATAGGCATAACGGAAACCGATCTCCAGTTTATCCAATGGTTGCCAGTAATGGTGTGTAGACAGTATGAATCGCTTGTCGTTGACAGGATTTTGTACATGGGTGTTCTTATTAACAATATAGGCGGCTTTTAGTAAAGCATTGTACTGATCGCTTCTTTCGGGTCTGTAGGCCAGTCCCAACTGGTTATCCGCCTTGACGTAATAATCATTGTCATTTTCTCTGTAATCAACTCTTGAATAGACGGTCTTGGCTATGATAGCCAGTCCGTTCAAGACTTTAAGATCAATATTGAACAAGGCATTGTTCTGAATCGTCTCTTTTTTGATATTGAATTCGTATTTACCGCTTGTTTTCAAGGGAATGC
>JAIPIT010000107.1 GCA_021734505.1 Fidelibacterota bacterium
CAGATCAGGAATTTGCTTAACGATCGCCTTGACTTAGGATTTGCCATTTCAAATATCGGTCCAAAGATCGCCTTTGTGGATAAAGCACAGGCAGATCCGCAGCCTACAAATTTAAAAATGGGATTCAATGTCAATATTCTGAAACAGGAACACAACGATCTTTCCTTTGTTCTTGATTTCAACCGAATTCTTGCAAGTTCACATCCCGCCATGGATGCCAATAACAACTACATTATCGAACTCGGAAAACCGACGGATGTTGAGCTTGGAGAGGAAAGCTATACGGATAACTGGTTTGTCGGAATTTTCACATCATTTACCGACGACTGGAAATATAAAGGCGACATCGACCTGAGTGGCGACGGCATTATCGGCGGTTATGATGAGAACGGTAATAAAAAAGGCTGGCACAATTCTTACGGAGAATATATTGATGCTGTGAAACCCGCTGAAGGTGCGGGCGCCGCCTATTGGGTAAATACCAGCACAGATGCCACCGTTACCGGCCCCGGAACCTATAATTCCACCGGAACACAAGAGGTCGGTTGGGGTGAATTCGGACATGATGCCGGTCAGTTTGCAGAAGATACTCCAGAGGTAGGCTCGATGGCCAGCGGTAAATTCAGCAATGAGTTACGTGAAGTGATCCTCAATACAGGTATCGAATATGTCTATGACAAAATGTTCGCGCTGAGAGCAGGTTTTATTTACGACCAGGAAGGCGACGTGATGAACCCGACCATCGGATTCGGTTTCATTTATCGCGGACTTGGTTTTGATTTCGCCTACACCGGCGGTAAAGAAGGCCATCCTTTGGCCAACACGATGCGCTACAGCTTACGATACGAATTCTAACATCACCAAACGGAAAGCATTATGAAAAAACTTGTCCTTTTCGTCTGGATAATCTTCAGCTTCCTTCCATTGGAAGCTGAAATATTATCGGAACAAATTCCTGCCGGAACAAGGAACCTTTTAGCCATCCGGGTGGAATTTGAAGAAGATAATACTTATCTGACAACAGGTAACGGTAAATTCATGATCACCGAATGGACAGATCATGATACCGTATATACCCTTGATCCCCTTCCGCATGACAGATCTTATTTTTCTTCACATCTGAAATTTATCAATAATTATTGGAATCGGGCGTCAAACGGTCTGATCGGTATCAATACACAAGATGAATATCTTATCCCGCCAGATGAGCAGGCATATGTCCTGACTCAACCGATGCGTTACTATTCCAACCCGGACAGTTTGGACTATCGCCTGGCCTTGTTGGTTTACGAATCGGTCATGGCAGCTGTTGATTCGGGAGAATTTATTTCCGATAATGACGGCGTGATCATCTACCATGCCGGAGCCGGTCAGGATTTCAACATCGACCTGGATGATTCTCCATTTGATATTCCATCATTTTATTTTGATGAAAGCTATCTGATGGAATATCTTCCATATGATAAGTATTCGGACCTGGCATCGGCCAACTGCCTAAAGGGCGTGGTCCTCCCCGAATCTCAAAACCAGCTAAATGTAAATATTGCACTAAATGGAACGGAAATTCTGCTCACCGGTATGCTGCTTGGCTTACCAACATTGTATGATACGCAATACGGTCGCTCGGGCGCAGGCACATTCGGACTCATGGACCAGGGCTCCAATACCGGCAGCGGGCTCTTCCCTATCAAACCTTCTGCTTTTGAACGTTACTTACTGGGAGCTGAAGAACCGATAAAACTAACAAAATCAGATACGATAAGAATGTTAAGGGATGAGATCTATAAATTACCGATCTCTTCAAACGAGTATTTTCTTATGGAATTCCGTAAAAATGCGGGCATATGGGCCGATTCACTTTATTATTCCAGAAATAATCTCGAAAATTACCTTGATGTGCTCCGTGTCCTGGATTCCCTTGAACTTATCGATTATACGATCGAGAACGGTGTATTGACTGATATTTCCGATCTTGATGTGGGCCTCCCGGGCAGTGGTATTCTGATCTGGCACATCGTTGAACCCGAATTCTTTGGTGAAAACCCGAATGCACAGGACAATTGGTTCCTGAATTTGGTTGAAGCTGACGGCGGCGATGATATCGGCAAATGGTATGGCTTCTTAAATTCTTCTGTCAATAACGGTTATAAATGGGATATGTGGTTTACCAATAATGAAGGGTATAAAGACAATAATCCTTCTTCATATAAAATGCAATTCAATGATACTTCGCATCCCAATACACGTTCTAAGGGAAATCTGCCAACGGGCATCAATATCAGAGAATTTAAGTTTTATCCTGACTCTGCAGTTATTCAGCTCGTTATGGATTCACCTCTTGCTTATAATTACGATGGCATGGTCTTTGATGAAATGACCCGTGCCGCGGGCGGCTTTGATCATATCGATAACCTGATCGGGTATCGGGACAGTTCCATTTATTTAAAGAATTCAATGGGACTCTTCAGACTTTTTAGGAACTCTGAGGCATACGAAAAGGGGGAAACGGCTTTCTTTAGCTACAACTCGGATATCATCCAGATCACGAATGATGAAGTTTCCGCCACCGTTAAACATCTATATTATAATCCGACCTTCATGCAGGTCTCAACTACTTTAGATCTTGATCATCCCGTTGATCTTGAGCATATAGCTTTACATGGCGATACGCTTTTCTTGCCACCTGTATCTGTTGTGACTGCTGAAGGATCTACTTCTCCACTACAACTAAGAAATGTATACAAACTTGATATCCCATCCTGGTCATTGTTACAGGTGGATGAGGGCACCGGAACATTTGTTCCCTATGTAATGAATGATCATATCGAATACGTTGAAGCCGAAGCCGCAGCACAGATGAACGGAGAATTGATCTACTCGGATAATTATGGCTTTAGCCTGGAAAAAGCAGGCAGTACCATACTGCCTGAAGATTGGATGCCCTTTGATAACGATCAGCACCTGCTTCAGGAGATCATTCCTCTTCATATGAATAATGACGGAGATTTTGAGATCCTGGCACTGACGGAATTCGAAGAGGATAAAACCTTATCCGCCTTTTTAAAGAACGGTCCGCTTCTCAACGGTTTTCCCGTTTTTGAAAACTATTCAAAGATCAGGGTTTATAAACTTAATGATGAACCGCTAATAGCGGCTTATGATCCTGCCGGTATCATTGACATATACGAAACGGATGCAACAATACTGCACTCCATGCCAGCACCTGTTGATGCAGCATCTTTCTTTATTGAACAAGTGAAAAACGACACGGCATGGATCATTGCAGACGGCAGTATATATGCCGTGGAATCCGATGAAGTATATTGGGGTTATAAGGGAAAAGATGCATTACACAGCAATACTATAACTGAAACGCAAAACGCCATTCCGATGGTTTCCGACAAGCTGATCTATCAGGATCTGATCTATAATTACCCAAATCCTGCAGAGGGCGACAGAACGAAATTCCGTTTCTTTTCCACCGGGGCCACCGGTGTAAGTGTCAATATTTATGCACTGAACGGCAGTTTCATTCAAACACTGGAACATGACGTCAATGACCAACAATGGAACGAGATCATCTGGAATGTCACTGACGTGGAATCCGGTGTTTATATTGCCAAGATCGAGATCACGGATGGAATAATAACCGAAACATATTTTGTAAAACCGGCTATACTTAAATAATGCAAAGAAATAAAAGATATACACTATTACTACTGCTTCTGATTGTCATAACGACATCTCTGTTTGCTCAATACGAACCGCATCATCCCGAACTTGACTGGAAAACACTGGAAACGGAGCACTTTATTTTTCATTTTCATCCCGGCACCGAATGGTCCGTGCAGATGGCTATGAAAGTCGCTGAATCTGTCTATCCCTACGTTACGGGCCTATACAATTGGGAACCCAAGGAAAAAACACAGATCATTATTCAGGATACGGATGATTACGCCAATGGAGGCGCATATTACTTTGATAACAAGATCATGATCTGGGCTTCTCCTCTGGAGTTCGACCTGCGCGGCAATCATCAATGGATGTGGAATGTGTTCACTCACGAATTTTCGCATATCATCTCACTCGGCGCCTCGATGAAATATCCCATTAATATTCCGATGTTCTACGTTCAGTGGATCGATCGCGAGATCCCGATGAAGGAAAATATCATACTGGAATACCCGAAGGGTATCGGTTCTTTACCCATTGCGAACTCCATTGTGCCGATGTGGTGGGCCGAAGGTGTGGCCCAATACCAATATGAACATGCCGTACATGATTTTTGGGATTCACATCGTGATATGATCCTGCGTGATGCGGCGCTCAATGACCGCATCATGTCCTGGGCGGATGTCAGTCATTTCGGACACCCCGGCATAGGTAATGAGGTCGTATACAATACCGGTTATGCTTTTGCATCCTATCTTGCGGACAGATACGGATCGACCATACATTCGGATATCGCAAAAGCGGCGAAGAAAAAATTGAATTTCTCATTTAATAAGGTTTTAAAAGAAGTTACAGGCATCAGCGGCAAGGAACTTTATCAGGATTTTATCGATCATTTCCAGGCTGATTTCCTTAATCACACTTCTGTTATCAGAGAAAATCTGAGCAAAGGGGACGTCTTTTTTGACAAAGGTCCCGGAAATTTTCTGGCATCCTATTCGCCGGACGGCAGCAGAATGGTCTTTCAGTCAAGTGTCGGCAACGATTATATCTCCTATAATTTCCTGTACACTTTCGATGAAAAAGGCAAAGAAAAGAAAATCTCAAAAAATCGTGTTCGCGGAAATGTTGCCTGGTCCTCCGATGGATCCAAGGTTTACTTTGCACAACGCCAGAAAGCCAATATTTACGGTTCGACCTGGTTTGACCTGATGGAATATGATTTTGAAACAAAAAAACTAAAGCGCCTGACAGACGATGCGCGTATTTACTCAGTTACCACCGATAGACACGATAACATGTATGTGATACGTGTTTACGACGGAACGCATAATATTTTCAGTTATGACCCGGAAACCGGAAACATGGAAAATCTGACCAATTTCTTCACCGGTGAGCAGGTGTTTATTATTAATTCCGATTCAGAGGGAAATTACCTTTACTTTGATATGGCTGTAAATCACGGACGTGATATATATCGTCTTGATCTGAAAGATCATCAAATACAACCCTTTGTTTACAATAATGAACATGACAACCGGACGCCTCAAC
>JAIPIT010000108.1 GCA_021734505.1 Fidelibacterota bacterium
AGTGGCGGTATTGAACCTTTATTCGCGCTATACTATACCCGCCGGGCCGAGTCTTTCGACAATCAATTTTTCCAGGTGTTCCATTCACCCGTTCAGGCATTTCTTGATCTGAACAACCTGAACAATAAGATCCAGGATGTTAAGAAAGAATTTGACCTCGAAGAAATTCTGCCCAATTATTTTTTCAAGACCGCTCACACCATTTCATATGATAAAAGGATCAGGATCCAGTCGGTGTGCCAGACATACATTGACCACTCGATCTCTTCCACTATCAATTTACCGGAAGATATCGAGCCGGAAGTCATTTCCAGCATTTATCTTGATGCGTGGTCCAAGGGATTGAAAGGCATTACCATCTATCGTGACGGCAGTCGTTTCCCTATCCTGAGCGTCAAAGGCGAAAAGACCGATTTTCAGGAATTCAAAGAAAAGCGTTTCGAAATGGAAGTCGGCAAAGACGAAGTTATCGAATTCACGGGAGATGAGATCATGGTTTTGGAAGACGGGACGCTTTCGACACCGTTTCACTATTTCAGAAAAACAATGGGTGTAACGGACGCTAAAGAGATCGAGGTGGTATAAGATGTTAAATTACAGCAAAGAATACCGCATTCGAGAAAAACGCATTGAAAAAAAAGATGCGGAAAAGCAGGCTCAGCCCTTAACCCTGAAACGACCCGATGTTGTTGATGCCAGGGTATATAAGATCAAAAGCCCTTTTGTGAAATTCAATGTTTACGTGACTTTGGGATACATCATGGAATACGGCCGTAAACGGCCCATTGAGATCTTTATCAATTCAAAAGATCTGACCCATTCTGCGCAGTATGCAGTCCTGACGAGACTGATCTCGGCGATCTTCCGCCGTGCAGGCGATGCCCAATTCATTCTTGAGGAACTTCGCTCGATCTATGATCCCAACGGCGGTTATTTCAAGGAAGGGAAATATATTCATTCTTTCTACTCGGAAGTTGCAGATGTGATCGAACGTTTTTTCCGGGATGAGGGCATGTTGCACGTACCGGAAGGCGGAGAACAGATCAATTTACCGATCAAGACCCAGTTACCGGGCGTTCATAACATTACAGACGACGAAAGTGATCCCACAAACAACAATACGTTTAAGATCTGTCCCGAATGTAATAATCGCGCTCTCAAATTCGAGAACGGCTGTGAATTTTGCGTTCAATGCGGATACACCAAATGTGACAAATAAAATAAAAGAATAAAATATAAAGATCAAGGTAGGGGCTCAGAATACTGAGCCTTTTTCTTATGTGCGTTAATTGTTTTAGTAAGGTGGTCCGGGGTCCGGAGTTTTAGGATCGTGAATTGTCATTTCGACCAGACAAAATATCATTTTCGCTAAAGTTGGACATACCTTACTATTTTTCCAGCGCCCGACTCCAAACTTCCGACCCCAGATAAATATTTATTGAAGTTTGTCTTCTGAATCTTGCAATCAAATGATTAATTGATTGACTTTAATCGAAATAAATGTAAATTATGAAGTTGTTCAGTTCATTTGAAAGAGGTGTTTTCAGAAATTGGAAGACATAACATACATGGTAACCCAAGGGGAACCAAAATAATAACGCGCATATTAAGGTGTGCGTTTTTTTTATATAATATTTTTTGGAGGTTTGATACATATGCAAAAGGTACTTCAGCAACTGGTAGAGCTTCAGAAACTCGATACGCGGTTGGATGAACTGATCGAAAAATTAGGTGATCTGCCGGAAACGGTCAAGACGCTTGAGATACAGATCAAGAACGAAAAAGAACAAAATGAAATCCGCAAGACAAGCATTGACGAGAATGCGACGATGTCAAGAAGCAGTTCCGCCAAGATCGAAGACCTAAATGAAAAGATCTCAAAATATAAAGAACAATTATTTTTGGTGACGACCAACAGGGAATACGATGCGCTGACAGCTGAGATCGAATTCAATGAAACGGCGATCAAAGAAGCAGAAGATCAGGTCTTGCAGGCTGAAGAAGAAAACGAACGCTTAATAAAAGCTCATGAAGATTCTGTAAAGAACATTGATGATATGGAAAAAAAGCTGGAAGAAGCCAAGGGATCCTTAGCCGCAACTCAAAAAGAGACGGAAGAGGAAAAGGCTGCATTAGAGGGCAAGCGAGAAGAACTGGTCAAGCAGATCCCCCGGAATTATTACAGTGTATACCGCCGAGTACGCAAGGCACGCAACGGATTGGCCGTTGTTCCGCTTCTTCGGGACGCATGCAGCGGTTGTCATAATCGTGTAATACCCCAGAAAAGGGTTGACATATATAAAAAAAATCAGGTAATTAACTGTGATTTCTGCGGTCGTTTTCTGTATGCCGCAGAACAAGAGGAAGAATAGCTTAAGGTCGGAGAGATGATCGCCCCGGTTGTTAGCAGTGATGCGGACAGCAGGGGAGGAAAGTCCGAACTCCGCAGAGCAGGATGCCTTGTAACGCAAGGGGCCCGCAAGGGTCGGAAAGCGCAACAGAGAGCAGACGGCCTCGGCTCCGATACGTCGGGGACGGGGTAAAGGTGAAACGGTGAGGTAAGAGCTCACCAGTTCTGCCGGCAACGGCAGAAGCTAGGCAAGCCCCATCCGGAGCAACACAAATATGGAAGTCGTACCTGGCTCGGGTCATGCTTCCATGGTAGTGGCAAGATCAGCTTGGCGACGAGCTGACCAGATAAATGATCGTCATCTGTCCGCCAGCTGGCGGATGAGATAACAGAATTCGGCTTATGACCGGCTTTGAGCTATATTAAAATAGATACACATGAGAGAACACTATGAAATGGGTTTATCCCGACATACCGGGGGACGATGTTCTCGAGTTCAGTGAGCAATTTCACTTATCTTATTTATATACGTCCATCTTATTGAACCGAAATATCCGGTCAAAAAAAGATTTGGATCTGTATTTTAACAAAAATGTTTATTCGCTCTATGATCCTTTTCTTATTCGGGATATGAAAACGGCTGTCGATGTTCTCATCAGCGCGTGCCAGGAAAAGAAAAAGATCCTGATCTACGGAGATTATGATGTTGACGGAGTAACATCAACGTCTATCCTATATCTCTTTTTAAAGAATCTGAACGAGTCAATTTATTACTATATTCCGGAAAGAGAAAAAGACGGTTATGGGGTTTCACCGGAAGGCATCGACCATGCTGTAGAATTGGATATTGATCTGATCATTACCTGTGATTGCGGTATCACTGCCCATGAACAGGTGGCACGTGCAAAGCAAAACGGTATTGACGTTATTATCAGCGATCATCACGAGCAGGGTGATACGCTCCCGGATGCTTTGGCTGTTCTGAACCCCAAGCGAAAGGACGACACTTATCCCTTTAGAGATCTCTGCGGCGCGGGAGTGGTATATAAATTGGTCGAAGCTATCTGCATGACACTTTTCGGATCTAGCGAAAAAGCTGAAACATACCTTGATCTTGTTGCGATCGGCACTGCTGCAGATATTGTGCCATTGGTCGATGAGAACCGCTGTCTGGTCCGAGAAGGACTGGCGCGCATCCGTCGCAGGGAATGCCGTGTTGGTATCCTTGAGCTTTTTAATATCTGTCAAATAGATACAGCGGGAATATCTGTTGTTAACATCGTTTTCGGGCTGGCTCCGCGATTGAACGCCGTCGGAAGAATGGGTTCGGCTTCAAGAGCCATCACTCTTTTAACGACCGAAGATCGCCAAACCGCAAGAGAATATTCTCAAATTCTTCACCAGGAAAATGAAGAAAGACAAAAAGTAGAACGCAAAGTAACGGAAGAAGCCATTCTTCAAGTCAAAGAAATATACGGGGACGACCTGCCGAAAGCTGTTGTGCTGGCGGGTGACTGGCATCCCGGTGTGATCGGGATCGTGTCATCAAAAGTAAAGGATAAGATCCATCGGCCTGTCTTTCTGATCGCACTAAAAGATGGTTTCGGCAAGGGAAGCGGACGGAGTATAACGAGCTTTGACCTATATGATGCCTTATCAAATTCTTCTGAACACCTTAGTGGCTATGGCGGTCATCAAATGGCTGCCGGATTGACGATCGATGAAGAGAATATTTCCGCTTTTGAAGAACAATTCCTTCAGTACGCCAATTCACACATCACAGAAGATATGCTTGAACCATCGATCTATGTCGAAGCCGATATTGATGTCAAGGATATCAATGACCATCTCATGGATTTCCTACATGATATGGAACCTTTCGGACCGGCGAATATGCGTCCGAAATTCAGTGTGAGCAATGTGACGACATCCAACGTGACCATTCTGAAAGATAAGCATCTGAAATTCACGGTCAAGCAAAACGGGCAGTCCCTGAATTGCATTGGATGGAATATGCTGGAAAAATTTGAATTGATCATGGACCCATCGCAAAGGATCGACATGGTTTTTGTTCCGACCATCAATGAATGGAATGGTGTCAGGCGAATTCAATTGGTTGTCAAAGATATCAAATCATCTCTTACTTGAACAGATAAAATATTTAAAAAAAAGATAATTATTTAAATGGTATATCGTCTCACTTCTTACGCCTGTGTTTCATATTTTTCATTGATTGAACAGGCAAATGGTCGTATTTTTGGCTAAACGCATACCGAGGTAATGATGTTAGTAAAAATGAATAAGAATCTCAAGAAGGGTAAAGTCTCTTTTTGGACGATCAGCGTTCTGGTCCTGGTCGTACTGCTTTCAGCTATGTTGGCACCAAAAAGGCAGATATACAAATATAATTACCGGGTGGGCGATATAACCCGGATGGATATTATTGCACCCTATGATTTTGACATATTAAAACAGCAGTCAACGATCCAGCGCGAGCAGAACGAAGCTATTAAAAAAGTTCCATTCGTATTTTCCAAGGAAGAGAGCGTCGTGAACGAGCAGATCGAACGCACCGAACTCTTTTTCCAAATGGCGAAGACGCTTGAACAGCGTTATTCCAAATATCAATATTCTTTGCATATTCGTAAGCTGGAACGCTACAGCACAGATGATTTTAAAAGTCTCAATGAAGCTGTTCGTACAGACAGCAACGCTTACATGGCTATAGTAAATGCTTTTGAAGAACAATATGATATTCACGTCGGAGAATCGCCGTTTACGGAAATATACAAGCCCACTGATGCACAGCGAATACCTCTTGACACCCTGAAAGTGAATTTTATCACCCAT
>JAIPIT010000109.1 GCA_021734505.1 Fidelibacterota bacterium
ATTGGTCTCACGTAATTCTTTTAATATCAATTTGATTTTGTGAATAAAATCTTTTCTTGATTCAGCGCTTTGGGCTTCACCATAATTTAAAGAAACTGATGTTCCAGATCTCAATAGCTGAGTTGATAATTGATTTCCTGTGTAAGAATTTGTAACACTCTCTGCAATTTCGATGATTTGAGCAGAAAATGCAATTAAACGATCTTCTAAATCATATTTTGTCATTTCGTCCCTCCATTTTTATAATAATTAACAGAGAAATTTTAACAAAACATAACAGAAAATTCTAACAACTCATAAGTGTGATCTGAATCACTTCTTATTTTTAAAATTTAATATTCAATGTTTACTTCGAATGTTCGAATGTTCGATATTCATGATTCGGTGTTCAATTTACCACCGGTAAGCAACACCCGCAGATCCGCCGATCCTGTTCAGATTATACTCATCCCTCGTCCAGGAAGCCACAAGAGATAATATCCAATGTTCATTCAGCGCATAGGATCCGCTCAATGCGAAGGAAAGGCTGTTCACCCATGTGTTATTTTGGAAATCAGTGCCCCAAACATTCATCAATTGAATATAAGTATCCGCATCATCAAGAAAATATCGTGCGGTCAATTGATTTTGCCAGCTGATCCCGTTATTTACGATCATACTGAGTTTTTCTCTCAAATACCATTTACCCGGGTAAAGCGCCCAGGCAAAAGAAGGAATATGCGCTGTAGTATCACCATAATGCATCATTCGGTAACCGGCTGCCGCTTCATGACGCGTGCCGACAGCCTGGAATACCTCTGCCGTGATATCAAATCGGGGTAAGAACTCCCAATTCAGTCCGGCCTGAAGCCGTGTATTCATATAAGCTTTGTCCCAAAGTCCGTAATAACTGTCCAGAACGATGGCATGATCTGCCGTATTGTTCCTATTATAGCGACTGAGTTCCGCTGTAATAAGGATCTTATCGAAATCATGAGTAATAAAAGCCCTGAGATGCTGCCAATCGGGACGTCCTCCGTCAACTGCCAAATACTCATAACCGATACCGCTCTCCCATTTAGTCGATTTAACAGGTGTATTCAAGCGGGAAAGAAGTTCTCCGATTATTTCCATATCGGCCCCGTATTCGCCGGCTTGTTCCAGAAAAGTTCTTGCCGCGGGATAATTCATGCCGGCAATGGCAACACGTGCTGACAATAAATAAGCATCGGGGTTTTCAAGATCGCGCATTAGCCAATCAGTTAAAACGACTTTTGCCTTATCGAGCTGCCCGGACCAATAGTACACTGAAGCTAAAGCATAATATGCGTCAAGGTAATCGGGCGCCAGTTCAAGAGTGTGAATTAATTCCGCCTCAGCCAGGTCGTACATTTCCAAACGCGCAAAAAGTCGTCCCCTGAAAAGAAGGGCATCTACATCATCGGGATAGAGATTCAATATTTCCTGATACACTTCCAAAGCTTCTGAGGGATCACCCTTTTGATATAACTCCCTGCCTTTTTCATGCAGAGTTTCATAATCCGAATTCTGGGCAGACAAAAACGAAAATATTATTAAAACAGTGATTAAAATCTTCTTCATATCAATACCAATTTTGTTTTTTTCTCATAAAGGACCAGGTTCCTTTGATCCTCCACCAACTGTTCAGCTGACGGTATCCGATGTTCTCGATGATCGCAACGCCGATCAGGTTCAGCAAATGTCGGAATTTGGGATACCTGTGAAAGCTCAGTTCTTCGAGGACCAAAGAAAAAACAGACAGACACATACCAAGAATAACGGCCACAAGCAGAAAGGCGATCACATAGGTCCAGGTGGCATATCCGATAAGGATCAAAAAGAAAAATACCATATATCCCATGATCTCGATCAAAGGACCCAGCATTTCATAGATAAAATAGAAAGGCATGGCGATCATTCCGACATTCTTATAACGAGGTCTAAACAGCATGGTAATATTTGACAGGATCGAATCCAGCAATCCCCGCTGCCAGCGATCGCGCTGCCGGCCCAATGTCCTGAGCGTTGTAGGTCCTTCGGTCCATGCCACCGGATCGGGAATGAATCTGATCTTGTAAGGTATTTTATGATCACCGCAATATTTGTGAAGCCGGACGATCAACTCCATGTCCTCGCCAATAGTATTGTGCCGATAGCCGCCCGCGGCAACGACAACTGAATGACGGAAAACACCGAATGCACCCGACACGATGAGCGATGCGTCAATAATGTCCCATGCCAACCTGCCGCCGTAAAAGGCGCGCAGATACTCCATGACTTGAAAACGTGCAAGGATATTTTTCGGCAGATCGACCTTTGTAATATGTCCTTCCTCAAATGTACATCCGTTCGCCATTCGAATGATCCCGCCTGATACGATGGTTCTCGTATCTTCAATAAATGGGATCACAACACGCGCAATGGAATCCTGTTCGAGCATCGAATCATTGTCGATCGCACAGAAAAGAGGTGTTTGACAAAAATTGATGCCGACATTCAAAGCATCGGCTTTTTTACCATTCTCTTTATCGATCAGAAATAGATTAGGATGAGTCTGACTTTGATAGATCTCTTTAACTTTTTGCGTTTCCAAAAAAGATGTCTGCGGCAGAAATGCGGGGATCATTTTAAAAGCTTCGATCATTTTTTCAAGCGTATCATCCGTGCTTCCGTCGTTAATGAACAACACTTTCATATCGGGATATTGTATCTTCAGCTGGCTATTTACGGATTGGACACAGTTATCGGATTCATTGAACGCCGGTGTAAGCAAAGTAACCGGGGGTGCGCTTTTCAAGAGAAGTTTATCATTAGGTTGTGTGACCTGAAGACGAAGCATGTATTTTTTTAAGCCTTTATAAGCAAGAATATTCAATACAAAATACCATAGATTCAAGGTGATAAAATAGATAAATACCACGTAATTGAATATTCTGATTATGTCCATGATTATCTTAGGCATCAGTACACCATTCGTTTGTATATGTTTCCCCATTTGAATTTATCTATCTGATCCAATTCGATAAAGGGAGCGTTGTTCATAAGATTCAGTTTCTTAGCCGCACTTACGGCAACTTGTACGGAAGGATCATTAAAGAAACTGCTGATATCATTCGGCGTTGATTCACCGCACATTGCCAAATAAGCGTTGACCGCCGCCATCCTAACCTGAGAAACGGGATGTTTAAAAAAATGTCTTACCATTCCCGCTTGTCTTTCATTTCCCATTTCTTCCATGTATCTTAAATAAGATGTCAAGACCATGGGGTTACTGTTTTCTTTAAGGATCTTTTCTGCAATATCAAGACAATCCGTATAATGCATCCGTCTAATGGTTTCTATGGCGATCACTTGCTCATAAGGATGACCCTTCCTCTCCATAACCAACATGCGCAGGATCGGAACAATGTCCTCTCCCATATCAACCAGAATATTGCTGATGTAAACGGGACTGATGTACTTAAAGATGAATAATAGATTGACGAGCCGTTCTTTCAAGCGGAAATCGTTGACGGTTCTCATTTCTCTGATCATGGTTAATGTCAATTCAAAATCACTGCCGTCAAACCGCAGATATTTATATTGATCTTCAGGATGGAACAACCCCAGTAAATGAACTCCGTAAAGTCTGTTTTTGCGATTTCCGCTTATCAGTAAGTCATGTAGTTTTTCCGATGATAGTCTTCCAAGCTCAAGCAGTCTCTCTTTCTCTTCACTCTTAACCATATCTATATAAAGTTCAAGATGCAGAAGGTATTCAGTGCTGTTCTTCCACTTTAATTTTTCATGTGCTTTTACGGGTGCCAGACTTCCATCCATGACCGAAAGAATAATGGGATCCCATTTTTTACACCGATACCGTAATCTTGCTGCTTTAAACGAATTGCTGATCCTCAGATAAACGGTCACCATAAATAAAAACAGAGTAATAAGAAAGAAAACGCTTATCATCAGGATCAAGATGATCAAGATCACTTCATCGCTGCTTCCATGCATAAAATCTGTAATAAATTTTGTTATGCTCTCAAACAAAGTATTAGCCTGTCAGTTTTCTCATTCTTGCGGAAAATTCAACCATTGAAATGGGTTTCATCATATAATCCTGAGCTCCCGCTTCAAAAGCGGAGGCGATCTCATTTTCAAAGCCATAACGGCTCAGCAGCATGATCGGTTTATTTGCCAGATCGGGTTCGGCATGTAATCGTTTGATCATATTTACACCTCCGCCCGAAACCATTGAGTCGACAAGGATTGCCGCTATGTCATCGCAATCCGGGTGATTGACAAGATCCGTAGCCTGTTGAAAGAGGACCGGAAAATAACCATCCTGTTTTAAACGATGCGTAATAACGTTCGCTGCAACCGGATCGGGATCCGCGATCATGATATGCCGCTTCAGGCAAACACTGTCACCGTAAAACTGTATGGGACTTAAATCGCTTTTTTTTGATAATTGGGTCAGTTGAATGCTCAGTTTGTCAATAATTTCATGTAAATTCTTATCAATGGACAGCGATGACAATACGGCTCGTATTCCAGGAGTATCCTTTAATTTTGGAATATTGCTGCTTCTCTCAAGATATGCCTTGCGAACGCGGTCGAGCCCTTCAACGATCTCATCTTCAGAACGGCCCGTCATAATTAAAACAATGGATTTTTGAGTCCAGATGGTCGCTCTTAATTTTTCGGAACACATTTTTTGCATCATCTGGGATAATGATGATATTAGTTTTATTCCTGTTTCAAGGCCATGGTCTCTGATGATAAAATCCATAGCGGCCGGCGCGATCAGACCAATGATCGCTTTTTCATTGTTATCCCGAATGTTTCGCTGCGTTTCTATGAAACTTTCCTCGAATTCGTTCCTCGACATGAAAGCCGAACTTTTGTCGCGACCATGGTTCGCCAAAAGCTGAAAATGCCTCAGAAGTTCTTCTCTGATCCTGTTGAAAAATTCCTTTTTATCATAAGGCATCTCAAGATAGACATCCGCCCCCAGTGAATAGAAATCGAGTTTCACATGAGCTGCAGGCAACTCGCTGACAACAACAATGGTGGTTGTATTCAGTTTTTTAATATCTTTGAGATCGTGAATAAAGGTGCGGCCGTTATTGTCTGAGAAGAAAGGATTGATAATGATCATATCAAAATCATTATCATTAATATAGATCATCGCTTCCTCTGCG
>JAIPIT010000110.1 GCA_021734505.1 Fidelibacterota bacterium
ATACATGAACTCTTGCTTGAATTGGGTGAAGACCCTCAGCGCGAGGGATTGATCAAAACACCCAAGCGCGTTGCGCGGGCCTGGGACTATATTACCCAAGGTTATCAAAAAGATATCAAAGAGGTCATTAACGGTGCGGTTTTCCATGAAAACGCCCGCGGCATGGTCATTGTTAGGGATATCGAGTTCTACAGCATGTGCGAACATCACCTTCTCCCTTTCTTTGGTGTGGCGCACATTGGTTATATCCCCGATAAAAAGCTGCTCGGACTCTCAAAACTTCCCCGCATTGTGGATGTTTTTGCCCGCCGACTGCAGTTGCAAGAACGCTTGACCCAGCAAATTGCCGATACGCTTTATGATATCCTGGAACCCAAAGGTCTGGGAGTTGTCATGGAAGCCCGTCACATGTGCATGCAAATGCGCGGAGTGGAGAAATCTCAATCGCTCACGACAACTTCGGCCGTTCTCGGTGAATTTCACGAAGATGCCGAGACACGGGCGGAATTTTTGAAGATGATCTCGAAAAACGTTTAAATGTTGAAGCGTTAAAACGTTGAAATGATATTCATAATAATTATAAAACGTATAAAGAAAATAAGACAAGGCAATGCCTTGTCTCTACAAAAATAATATTATCTTGATTCTTGGATCTTGATTCTTGTCTCTTTTCTTACGACATTTCCCGATCGTAATTAAATCGTGACGTTGTCGTCTCGCCCGGGCGGGCATGCGTGAGGTCGGTAAACGTAGAGACCGGCGGTAATTCATCAACGGGTAAAGCAAAAACAGCTGCGGGATAAAGGGATGTAAGCGGATCACCTTTTTCAACGATAAATCCTGCACCGCGGCCATCGGTAATATCACCTTCAATGGGTAGCGTTGCTCTGGTTTCAAGTATCGGTAAGCGTCCGTAAATATAGACCTCTACATCATCGGGCCTTTGTTCAATAAGTCGTATCAATATCTCTTTTTCAAGTTCAACCCACAACTGAGCTCTGTTGACACCCCATTCTTTTAAGGTTTCGATAGCCAGACGGTTCGTTACCGGTAAGGGCAATCCGGTATTGATCTCGATATCCGTGAATTCTTTTAATAATTCGAATTGATAAAGCGAGGTCACCCGAAAATGACGAACGCCTTCAAAATAAGCTGCATTTATTTGATTTTTTAATTTATCCAACTCGTCCTCAGGACAAAATAGAGGTAAAATATATTCTTCTCCGGGTTTTGCATCCGAATGGCGTGCAATGCGATTGTCTTTTCCATAGTTTTTATTTTTAAGTGCAAGAGTATGAACGATCTTTTTCTCTGCTTCTAGCGGTACAGGGTTATCAATTTGAGGAATCGGGACAGGAGTATATGTTTTCTCCAACCATTCCGTAAATGACTGGCGAAATTTGCGAATATCCCGCTGAGAAGCAAAATATTCACCATGAATATTTACATCCACATGTTTTATTCCGAGTGTTGGAGTAACGGCTTTTTTAAATTCTTTTTCAAATGTATCGGCATCCACTGCACGGTTCTCAGCGGGCGGAAGATCAATATCCATTTCCCAAACGGGTAAATGCGGATGATCCGATACCTGAACTTTCAAGTGCTTTGCTGTCACATTAACGTTGAGATTCAGATTATTTTCAAGTGTGGGAAGTTGCTCGATAAGTCGACTATATTCCTTAACGGAATAACCGGCCAAATAAACGATACCGTCCACAGGGATCTCTTTATCGCAATGGATAAATCCGGTTTCGCGGTTGCCCAGTCGCGTTGCCGGCTGTCCGTTCTTACTGATCTTTGTTACCGTGATCGCCGGACCTTCCATGCCGCTTTTCGGCTGAATCCGGATCTTATCACCCATTTTTACGGGTTGCGATGCCTGCATCATAAATCCGTTGTTCGTTGTGCTGAGGACCATGCCGCATTGCTTGCCGGATACACCCAGTCGCTCGGATTCAATGAGTTCGCCATACTGTTCTTTATCGTAAAAGCCGCTTGACCATTTTCGTCCCAACGCACCGGACAAGATCGCTTTGGCCTCGGGTAATTTTTTGGATATCTCATGATCTTCGGCATCCAGCATCATTCGATAGGCTTTGACCGTTGAAGCCACATAATCGGATTTGCGCAAGCGACCTTCGATCTTGAGTGAGTGCACCCCGGCTTCTTTAAGTCGTGGAATATCTTCCAGTGTGTATAGATCTTGGGTGGAAAAGAAAAAACCATTTCCTTCTTTAGAAAAATAACGCCGACGACAAGGTTGTTTACACTTGCCCCTATTTCCGCTATGTCCGCCCATCCAGGATGAAAAGAGGCAAACGCCGGATAGCGAGCAACAGAGTGCGCCATGAATAAAAACTTCCAATTCAAGATCGCTGTGATCGCGAATAAGATGTAATTCTTCCATCGTAACCTGACGTTCAAGGATCACGCGCTCGATCCCAAGTTTTTTTGCCATGGCAACACCCGGGGAATTATGGATCCCCATTTGAGTTGATGCATGAATGGGAATATGCGGGAAATACTCTTTTAACATTCTGATCACGCCGATATCCTGAGTGATTATGGCATGCGGCTGCAATCGCGTCACACGATGAAGTATCGTAAGAGCTTCTTGGATCTCATTTTCTTTGACCAAAGTATTAAAGGTCAGATAGACTTTTTTATCGTGCTTATTGGCGTAAGCCATGAGCTTGCCATAATCTTCGAATGTAAAATTCTGCGTACGTTCACGGGCATTGAATTTGCCAAGTCCGGCATAAATCGCATCGGCACCGTTCTCAAAGGCGGTGATAGCGGCATCTAAGTTCCCTGCGGGAGCTAATAGTTCGGGTGTGTTTTTCATGGTGAAATGTAAGGCGTTTTAGTACAGAAAAAAACGATTAATTGGAGAGACGCAGCAATGCTGCGTCTTTACAAACCCTTCTTTTCCACTGCATCCTTCAACTGCTTCAGCGCCTTCTTTAAGGTTCTGCGACATGTCCCGATGTTCATCCGCATAAACCCTTCCCCGCATTCGCCGAACATGGCGCCGTCATTTAATCCAAGATGAGCTTCTTTGACAAAGAAATCCGTGAGTTCTTTTTGACTCATTCCCAATTCTCTGCAGTCAAGCCAAAGAAGAAAAGTGCTTTCCGGGTCAATGATCTTTATAGAAGGGATGTTTTCTTTAACATAATCCATAACAAAATCAATGTTCTCCTTGAGGAATTTCAAGGTTCTTTTCAGCCAGGGTTTACCTTTGTCGTAGGCAGCTATTAAAGCTGCATCACCAATGATATTACCACCGCAAATATGTAAGGTTTGTGTTATGTAGCGAAATTTATTACGGATCTCTTCATTCTCAATAATGATCTCGGATGTAGCAAAACCAGCTATGTTAAAAGTTTTACTAGGCGCCATACAGGTCACCGTAATATCCGAGAATTCTTTTGAGAGACTGGCAATAGGTATATGTATGTGAGGTTCATAAACGATATCAGCATGGATCTCATCTGACACGATAATAATATTATTCTCAATGCAAATATTCCCCAATTCGGTCAATTCATCTTTGGAAAAAACCCTTCCGACCGGATTATGAGGATTGCAGAGAATGATCATCTTTGTCTTTGCGCTGATCTTTTTCTTCAGATCATCAAAATCTATGGTATAGCGGCCATTTTCATATTTTAGGGGATTTGTTATCAGGGACCGATCATGGTCAGTGACGGCATTAAAGAATGGCGGATAGACGGGAGGCTGGATAATGATCTCATCCCCTTTTTCAGTCATACTCATGACGGCAATATTGATCGCAGGAACAATTCCGGGTGAACAAGTGATCCATTCTTTTTCAATTTCCCATTCAAATCGATCTTTGATCCATGAAATGATGGTCTTAAAAAAACATTCGTTATGTATTGAATATCCGTAAATGGGATGCTTTACACGTTGACGAAGAGCTCGTCGGATAACGTTCGGAGCAGAAATATCCATATCCGCAACCCACAGAGGAATTATATCTTTCGTCCCGAAGACTTCTTCAACAGCATCAAATTTCAGGCAATCAGTATTATAACGATTGATCATTCTTCTAATCATCACTTCATCCTTCAGTATAAACATTATTAAAGAGTGAATATACAAATTCTGAAGCTTTTATTAAATGCTTTTTATCACTGCTTTTCACTTTTATTTACTTTTTCAATGTTATAAATTCATTTCATGATAAAAAAACATCTTCAATCTCTGACTTCAAAGCATATTACCGTGATCGGTGATGCGATACTCGATATTTTTTCTACAGGAAAAGTTGACCGGCAATCACCGGAAGCACCTGTGGATGTTCTTGACCTTCTGAACATGGAAGATCACCTCGGGGGCGCCTTGAACGTTTGTCTCAATCTGGTATCTTTAGGAGCCAGTGCAGAGATCATTGGCGTTCTCGGTGACGATTTTGAGGCTTTCCGCCTGGAATATCTTTGTGATAAGAATATGATAAAACGTTCCAGTATGCTTCGGGAAAAAGGTCGAATAACAACCAGTAAAACCCGCTTTTTCAACAATGACATTCCCCTGCTGCGTGTTGATCATGAATTACGTTTACCCATTTCCGATGAAATGCAGAATAACCTGATCAAAGAGATCCGGCGTGTTTTGAAGATCACGGATGTCTGTATATTGCAGGACTACAATAAAGGTGTTTTGACACCACGGATGATCGATGAGATCATGGATATGACAAAGAAAGAAGGTGTACCCGTATTTGTTGATCCCAAGTTCGAAAATATCGACCTCTACAAAGATGCTTTTCTTATTAAACCCAATCGTCATGAAGCGGAAGTAAAACTGGGTTATGCGATCAAAGATATTGAAACGGCTAAGACGGCCGCCCGTGAACTTTTTGACCGTCTGGGATGCGAAAATATTTTGCTAACACTGGGTAGTGAAGGCATGATACTGCGTAATGCGGAACAGATATTGCATATCCCTGCAATACCGATTGAAACGGCTGATATTACGGGTGCCGGCGATACCGTAATTTCCGTACTTGCCGCATTATACTCTACGGGAATGCCAATAGAGACCTGTGTTCAATTTGCAAATCAGGGCGCTGCAGAGATCTG
>JAIPIT010000111.1 GCA_021734505.1 Fidelibacterota bacterium
ATAAAAAGCATGTTGATGCTTTCAGAGCATCACACTATCCGGGCGCAACTGCAGTTTCTGCGCATGTTACGCGATTCAATGCTGATAATATCAAGGATATTATGCGTTTTATTATGTTTTGCGTTTAACAATAATTTAACATGATCCAATATAACCCCGATCAAGATGTTTGGGGTTTTTTATTTTGCAAGGTAATTTTTGGGATTGGTGAGGATGTAGTACTGGGTGTTCTGGAAATATTGTTCATCAAATATCACTTCATCGTAAAATGAAGCCTGCCATTTAAAGAATTCCTGTCCTCTCAGTTTATGGATCTCCCGTGAACAGATTGATTTGTAAGATCGTATGATAACGGGAATTGATCCGGATTTATGGCGATAATTTTTCACCAAAGACGCACTATCCAGACACGGAGGAGAGACGGAGCATTGCTCCGTCTCTAAATGAATCGATTCCTTTTTTTCAATAATTTCCACACAAGCTTTGTTACACCCCAAGACGGAGCAATGCTCCGTCTTTCCATTTTTCGTCAAGTATTTTTCTTTGGCGGGTATTTTCTCTTCCGGTTTTTTAAAAATTTCCAGTAGAATATGTACATGATCAGGCATTACCACATGGGCATGAAGTTTTATATGAGGAAAGTGCTTGGGTATTTCAATTGCATAGTCATCAGCTATCTTTCCAAGAATATTTAAATTCATTTTTCCATCAACAACTTCACCGAAAATATTACCTTTTTTTTGGGTATTGATCGTAATTGAATAATATGCCTTCCGGGTGTAATCCCCCCCCCGGCATACGTCTTGATTTTGTAGAATATTTCCCCCTGTACAATTTTCGTCCCATGATCAAATAAATGATATTATTTTAACAAATTCAATGTCATTTTTTTGGATGTGCCCCCTATCACAAGATTATTATAAAAACACCTTAGGAGAGACGGAGCAATGCTCCGTCTCCATACGAATATTACCTGCCATCAGTATTATTTTCGTTACCATATCGCTCCCTGAGACGGAGCGACGCTCCGTCTTTCCATCTTTCCGGGAGTATTTTTATGGAATAAATAGATATGACCAGGTATGATCACACACGGATATTGTTACATCACATTTTCAATTGTATTTTCCCTAACATCCCCTTAATTTTAACTATTGAAATAATTACGAACGAATAACAAAAACCCCTCATTTTCATGAGAGGCTTGTTCGTACCGAGGGCGGGAATCGAACCCGCACTGACCGAAGCCAGGGGGATTTTGAGTCCCCTGCGTCTACCAATTTCACCACCTCGGCATCGCAGATGTGATTTTCTTGATAAATTGCATGAAAGTCAAGTAAAAACTTTAATAAAATAAGGACTTAAGCCACGATGAAAGTAAAATTCAAACGCCTTTCTCCCCATGCCATCATTCCCCACCAACAACATGCTTATGACGCCGGCTACGATGTTACTTCAGTCGAAGACAAAATGATACCCGCCGGAAAATGGGCTTTGATCAAGACCGGCCTTGCCGTTGAACTCCCTGAAGAAATGGAGCTTCAGGTGCGTTCACGTTCGGGATTGGCATTTAAAAAAGGAGTCTTTTGTTTGAATGCCCCCGGTACCGTCGATGCCGGTTACCGCAACGAGATCGGAGTGATCCTGGCAAATTTCGGAGAAGAAGATTTTCAGGTGAAAATCGGCGACCGCGTGGCTCAGTTTATTTTTCAAACGCCAAAACATCCGGATATATCAGAGGTTGAAGAGCTCGGCGAATCCGACCGCGGCTTGGGCGGATTCGGTTCAACCGGCATGAAATAATCGAAAGGGATATTATGAAACGTTTACTTATCATTCTCAGCATATTTTTTCTTTTCATCGCATGTGATCGCGAGGATGAAGATCTCATGTTCAACGACCATTCTGAAAATGACGTCTATATTGAGGGGCCAGAGGCAGCACCGATGTATAAAAAATCCGCCGGTGCCGGAAGAATGATGAGTGAAGTATCCGAAGAGCAAAAGATCATTCGTTCGGCCAATGTTCGCTATGAAGTCAACGATATGGACCTTTCACTGGAAAGGATAGATGAATTATTGGGAAAATATGAAGGTGTTGTACAGAATCAGCGTCAATACAGTCAATATGACCGCCTCAATACATACCTTACCGTCAGAGTCCCCGCTAAGGAATTCGAGAATTTTGTAAATGAACTTTTAGTTGATAAGGGTATTCGCCGTCTTGATGAAAAAAATATTTCCGCGAAGGATGTCACCGAACAGTTCATTGACATAGAAGCTCGTCTTGCTACCAAAAAAGAGGCTATGGCGAGATACAAAGTGCTTCTTCAGAAAGCTGAAACCGTTACAGATATGATCACTGTTGAAGAAAAGATCCGCCGTCTGCAGGAAGAGATCGAATCTCAGGAAGCACGTTTGAAATATCTGAGCGGTCAAGTGGAAATGAGTGAGATAAGGATCAACATATACCAGATCATCAAAACCACTTATGTACCTGAAAAATCTACGGGTTTTTTCTCAATTATTCTAAAGGCACTGCATAGCGGACTTAAAGGCATAATTTTTGTTTTCATCTGGATCGTTCGTTTATGGCCGGTCTGGTTGTTATACATTGTTATCAGACTTATCGTTAAATCACGAAAAAAGGACAGATCATGAAAATATTGGTTCTATGTACAGGAAATTCCTGCCGTTCCCAAATGGCACATGGTTTTTTGAATCACTTTAATAATGAAATGGAAGTATACTCCGCCGGTGTTCATCCGGCCTATCGAGTCCAGCCCGAAACTATTGAAGTCATGGCGGAAAAGGGTATCGATATCAGTGCTCATACTCCCGAACATGTCTATGATTATCTAAAAGAGACCTTTGATTATGTGATCACCGTCTGCGATCATGCCAATGAAACCTGCCCTATTTTCAGTGGTGAGGTCAAACATCGTTTACATATGCCTTTTCCCGATCCCATTCATGCCAGAGGGGGCATAAAGAAACGTCTTGCGGTCTATCGTGAGATCCGGGATATGATAGAAGAAAAATTTTATGCTTTTTATAAAGAAGAGATCGAGCCGGAATTATGACATTTTTAGATCTGATAAAAACTAGACAAAGCGACAGAAAATATCTTGATAAGCCCGTAGAAAAAGAAAAGATAGAGCGCTGCCTTGAAGCGGCACGCCTGGCTCCATCGGCAACCAATTCTCAGCCCTGGGAATTTATTGTTGTGAGCAATCCCGATCTAAAGAATAAAGTAGCACACGCTACTTATTCCTCTTTGATCAAATTTAACCGATGGGTACCCACTGCACCTGTTCTGGTCGTTTTGAACACTTGGAAGCCCGAACTTCATATCACGCTCGGCGGTATCCTGAAAAACCGGCAATTCAATTTGATCGATGTGGGCATTGTCGCTGAACATTTTTGTTTACAAGCCGCTGAAGAAGGTTTGGGGACCTGTATGCTGGGTTGGTTTCAGACAAAGAAGATCATGAAACTGCTGAATATAAAAGCACCTAAAAAACCGGCACTTGTGATCACGCTCGGTTATTCCGGACATACCCATATTCGGGATAAAAAACGTAAAAATCTTGACGAAATCAGGAAATATATGTAGAGACGCAGCATTGCTGCGTCTCTACTGCATTACTTTTTTTATTTTTTTAATCACCAAATCCACCCTGAACTCTGCATGGATTTCAGCTGATCATCTTCACGATAGATAAAAAACGCTTCGACGCCTTCCAGGGATTCGATAAAATCCAGGCCTTTGGATTTGCCAAGCACAATTGCTGCTGTTGCTGCTGCATCCGCCAGCATACAGCTCTCTGCGATCACGGTAACGGAAGTCACTTCGTGTTTGATGGGATAACCCGTTTTCGGATCGATCAAATGGCTATACCGTTCGCCTTCTTCTTCATAGAATTGTTGGTAATCTCCGGAGGTTGCACAGGCAAGATCTTTTAAAGTAATAACTTCTGCCGTATGCTTGTTGCCGGTATTATGATCATCAGGGACAGCAATACCAATGCGCCAATCTTTACCTCTTGCTTTTACTTCACCACCAATTTCCACCAGTATATCTTCACACCCCAATGCCGATATTTTATCCATAACCACATCCACTCCATATCCTTTTGCAATAGCGGAATAATCTAAGTGCACTTCCGGGTCATGTTTTACCAATCCATTGTCCAGGATCTTAATTTTATTCAAACCCACATGCAAAAGCTCATGATCTATCATTGCCGGATCCGGTCTTTTCTTTAGCCCTTGATCGCCAAATCCCCATAATCCTACGAGATCCTTAACGGTCGGGTCGAACGCACCGTTGGAACGCTCATATATCATCATGGCGGTTCGAGTGACTTGCATAAAACTATCGTCGAGCTCGAACATCTCATCTTTATCAAAAACATTAAAACGGGATATTTCACTTTCCGGATCGTATGTATTTAGACTTTTATTGACCTTTTCGAGGGCTGATTCTATAGCATTACTGATATGGTCCTTATCTTGCTCGTTTTTCACGCCCAAAATTTTCACGGTGTACCATGTCCCCATTGTTTTTCCCTGAACAGTCAGAACAGGCTCCTGTGAACAGGATGAAATGATCATTAAAATCAGCAGTAGTTTAAAGATAGTTTTTAATTTCATTTTCATATCCGTTTTAGCATTAATTTTGCGTTGGAATTTACACATTATTTTTGCATTTTCAAGCACCTTGAATAAACAGGAGGAATTATGCGGAGAGCTTTTATGATAGCCCTTACAATGATCTTAGCATTATTTACATTAAGCGGTTGTGGTAAAAAATCATTAAAATATGACTCATTGATCAATATTATGAACGATGCTGTTACCGATTCGGCTTGGCCGGGTGGCGTATTAATGATCGGACATGGAGACGAGATCGTTTTTCATGAAGCGGTCGGTTACCATACTTATGACAAAATAATCAGAACCAAAAAAGATGATATTTTTGATCTCGCTTCCATTTCCAAGGTTATTGGGACAACATCAGCCGTGATGAAATTGGTTGAGACCGGACAACTTTCTC
>JAIPIT010000112.1 GCA_021734505.1 Fidelibacterota bacterium
TCTATATCACCGTATCTGGGCAGAATGCCGTTGGAAACCGCAACTCCGGTATAACTATCATGATCGATACGGGTCACACCGGCATGCTGGGGGGCATTCCCGTCCTCGCCCATCAGGGGTTTTACCACGGTCTTGCCCTTCACCTCATGATCGTAAACACGGATCACGGGGTCTTTGGAACAGATATTCAAACTGCCCATCAATCTTACAAGTATATCATTGAAATCCGCGTCCACAATACCGGGTTCTTCGAGAACAGGTGTTTTCCATTCGGCTTCCATGTATTTTTTGGGAACGGCATTATGTAAAAACTCAAGGTCAAGATATGCAGCCCTTTCATCATTGTAACGAATATCAAGATATCCCGAATCGGTGAAATAACCGATGTCCGTGACTTCTACTTCAAAATCTTCAGCCATTTTAAATAATTCTTCTTTTTTACACGGCTCCACCACAAAGCTCATGCGTTCCTGAGACTCCGATACAAAGATCTCCCAGGGTTGCAAACCGTGATATTTCAAAGGCGCTTTATCAAGCTCGACCACGGCTCCGCCTGGGATCTCGGCTAATTCTCCAATAGATGAGGACAGTCCACCCGCGCCGTTATCGGTTGAACATTTCAAAAGTCCTTCCTTTGCGGCCTTTTCCATGAAATCGCCCATGTTCTTCTGGGTAATGGGAGAGCCGATCTGTACGGCAGAACGTGGAGAATGTTCATCGATCTCCAGTGATGAAAAAGTGGCTCCGTGAATGCCGTCTTTGCCGATCCGGCCGCCGGCCATGATGATCCTGTCATCCGGGTCAATAGGCTTTTCCCAGGAAGGTTTACCTTTGTAATACATGGGCATTACGGCCGCAGTACCGCAATAAACAAGCGGTTTTCCACGGAAACGGTCGTCAAAAACTATAGAACCGTTGATGGTAGGTATTCCGGATTTGTTTCCACCGTCCTCAATACCTTTCACAACCCCACTCATGATGCGGCGTGGGTGCAGCTGTCCTTCCAGAAGTTCACCGTCATAATATGGAGAACCGAAACAAAGGACATTGGTATTGAACAAACACTTACCACCGCCCACACCAGTGCCCATGGGATCACGGTTCACACCGACGATACCCGTCAAAGCGCCGCCGTAGGGATCAAGAGCGGAAGGAGAATTATGTGTTTCTACTTTCCAGATAAAGACTTTTTCGTCATCGATCTTGACAACACCGGCATTATCGTTGAAAACTTTCAGGATCCAGTCATTTCCGCCTTTTTCAAAACGTTCACGGATCACTTTGGTTGAATTGTAAATATAAGTTTTAAATAAAGAATCGATCTTTTTTTCTTCACCGGTATCAAGGTCTTTATAGGTAATGATTGCATTAAATTCTTTATGTTTGCAATGTTCGCTCCAGGTCTGTCCCAGGACTTCAAGTTCACAATCGGTGGGGATGGGACTCATGCCAATCTTCTTTCGCACTGATTGCGTTTTATCTGAAAGAAAGTATTCTCTGATGGTTTGCATTTCTTTCAGATCCAGTGATAAAAGCATGTTTTTAGATAGTTCAACAAGTTCATCGTCACCCAGATCGATCTCGATCTTTTCGATCCGGATATCACTTTTTATTTTAACTGTCGGTATATAATCGATGGTTTGGCGCAGAGGGCCATGCTCAATATGGTTTATTAACGGATTACCCAGCAGATCGTTGCCGAGAGTTTGAAGATCTTCATCGGATAGAGGTTTTTCAATATAATAATATTCACCGGTAAAAATAAATTGTTCACCGCTTTTCAGGTCAATATTGAAATAGTCGGCATAGGTTTTCTGAGCCGATACACCCTCATCATCAGTAACTCCGGGCAATTTTGCCATTAAAAGATGCCGTTGAAATGACTTATCTTTGAAAAGATTACCCATATATACATCGTGCAAAATCGCATCCTTGAGCGTTAATTCGGCAAATGCCATAATTTCTTCATCCGTTTTTTCGGATAGAATAGTGAATATCTTTGATGAGCGTACCTTTCCCGTATGTATATTAAAATACCGCTTTGCATCCTGCTCAAGGGTTTTTCCTGAAACATCCGGTATATTGTTCTTGAGCATCAATTGGATCGTATGGGTATTCACGTCAACTCCTTTGTCTTAACTTTCGACCTTGTAGATCAATCTTTGAGGATCCAATCCTTTCGTGTGGATAATAATTTCCGCCTGTTCTGTGATCTTACCGCAAACTTTGGCTTCGTATTTAAGTTGTAATGCGTCTTTTATAACGATATCCGCTATCTCTGCGGGAACAACAAGCAGCATACCATTACCCTGATTCCATAGTCTGTAAGCTTGTTCTTCTGAGACCTTGCCGATCTCCTGAATAGCTTTCATAACAGGAAGCGGTTCATAAATATCATTCAATTCAGCTCCGAAACCGTTTACTTTTAAAACACGCCCAAAATTATCGCCCAAACCACCGCCGGTGATATGAGAAATACCTTTCAATTCATGACCGGCTTTTCTCAGTGCGGAGATCAGAGGTGTATAGATCAGGGACGGTGTCAGCAGCGCTTCACCCCAGGTGCTGTCACAATAAGGTTGATCATGCCATTTATCACCGAAATTATCTTTCATGATACGCCTTAAGAGTGAATAACCGTTAGATCTGAAACCACGACTTCTCAATGCGATCACAATATCACCCGGTTTTATATCAGCGCCATCAACGGGTTTAAGACCTTCGGGGAGCATGGAAACACCGGCCGCGCACCAGTTAAAGTGCATCTTGTCGCCATACCCGCAGATACGATCTCCCAGCTCGGCGATCTCTCCGCCCGTTATAATGACTTTCGCAAAATTTGCAGCTTCATGCAGACCTTTCATTAGTTCATTGATGATCTCATGATCCAGATGATCCACATCCAAAATATTTGTCATATTCACCGTTTCCATGCCATTTGCAGCCAGATCATCAGCAGTCATAGCAATAAGATCATAACCGATAGTATCATAAATACGGGTTCGTTCAGCCAATTCGATCTTGGTTCCGATGCCATCAGAGGACATGCCGACCTTCACACCGCGAAAATCCATCACATTGGAAAAAGAACCGTCGACATCAAGTTCCGGATTTCCTTCACCGGCCGGACGGTTTAAAAATGTTTTTTTAGCCCATGCGTAAGCCGTGCGGGAGCACTGATTACCTAAATCAATATCAACGCCGCTCTGAGGTATCCTGGACATACGTATCCTCTTATTTTTTTTGAATATAGAATAGAAATTTTATTTGCAACCCTACCACAAGCGAAAAGTCGTGATTTTTTGGCATGAATACAATGAAAATATTCTTAATTTTTGTCTTAAATATGTCGAAATTTATTATTGCCTGATATTTGATATGCAAAATAATCTTGTGTTAATGTAAAGACGCGATTAATCGCGTCTCTACAAATGCTTTAAAAATCCACTGAAATGTTAACGATACAAATCCATGATGGCCTTATAGATCCGCACATTCACCATAGCCCCGGTGATACCGGTATGATCTTCGGCAATGTGAGGTTCATCTTTGATCTGATAATATTCCATGAATTCATCGGCTTGCGGATCTGTATATCCCATTCCCCACAGCATGGAGGGGATATCGAGGATATAATAGTGATACATTTCCCGCCAGCTTCGCCCCGCATGTCGAAACAAATGATCCAGAAAGGCTGCATCGAAATGTGAATTATACGCGATCATTAGTACCTGCCGGTCTCCACATACTCTCTCATGAAATGATAAGATGCTGTCAACAGCCATGTCAATAGAATACGCTCCACGCTCTTCCCATTTTTCAGGATCAAAAGCGTTCACTGCATATGCACCGGGTTGAAGTCGTTCGGGATGCACCGGTTTTATCAGAAGAAAAAGACTGTCGATCTTGTTGCCCTTGACGTCAGTGATCACCAACCCGATATCGATCATTTCATGATAACCGGGCACGAGTCCCGTCGTCTCGACATCAATATGAGCTAACATTCTTTCATCATTTTCCAGATCAAAAGCCGGCATTATATCCTGTTTTTTTGAGCAGGAGAAAGTGATGATCAATACTATTAGAATAAGGAATATTTTTTTCATTTCTATCTTTTTTGAATGAAATTGTAGGGGACGGTCGCGATCGTCCCCTACACGTATTAAATAATGGTTGATAGTTTAATATTTCGCTCCTGCCAATGCCGCAATAATGTTCATCAGCACCGGTACGCCGTATATAACACACAGCGTGATCAATTTTTGCTTCATCGTTTTACGTGTGATCACAAAGATCGCTCCGGCAAAGAAAAGAAAATAACCTACGACCAGGATCAGCCATATTCCGGCAATACTTCTGTTCCAAAGGGCATATTCCCATATCAGTAGGTCGGCTTTATTCAGAACGCATTCAATAAAAACGCAAAAAATCGTATAACCGATGGCAATAGCCCATTTCTCATTGATACCAAGGATCTTCTTATCTTTTTTCTCACTTAAAGAATAGTAGAAAATAATCCCCAGGATCAAAAACATGAAAATTATCTCAATATTCCAACCGATGGTCACGCGTAAACCGGTATCGCCGGGCGTGGTCCAGCATGCGGATCTGCCAGAGATCCATAATTCCCATCCGTTCCATGTTTCATTGAAGAAATCAAGTCCAAAAACGGTTAATCCGGCCAATACTGGATCCCAGTTCTTTGTCAAACGTGCTTTACTTATTTCTTTGGTATAAATGTAGAACACGATAGCAAGCAATGGTATAACGTACCATTTCAACATAGCAAGGTCACGTAAACCCACAAAAGCCTGAAGAGTCGCTTGTGTCATACTTCCTCCCAAATGTTTAATTTTATAAAGTATTTTAAACATTTATGCGAATTATTCAAATAGATTTAAAGTTAAATAATTTGTCATTGTATATTGCGCAAAGTCGCAGAATACATTAAACTAAAGCAAAAGATCAAATAAGCGAAGGCGATAAAGCTTTAAGTGTCATTGGGGTACACCCCGTTCAGGATGTTAAGCCCGCCTTCATAAAGTCTGGAC
>JAIPIT010000017.1 GCA_021734505.1 Fidelibacterota bacterium
TGAAATCATATCAATTCGAATAAGATACAATTAAAGGAACTTCTCTTAAAACCACTTGTGTTTAAAATAAAACAGTAGTATTATTTTGTCTATTGGATTTGTACTGATAGGAGAAGAAAAACACACACAGGATGGATATTTAATTTGGGGACTCAATGCACATAAAGTGCGTTCCGGAATACCGGAAAATCCAATTCCGTTGCCAAATACCTTCTATTGTGTTTATCATTCACATGTGAATGACATAATAATCTATTTAAATGAGTGAGGAACCATGTTAAGTGATCTGACAAAAATCGCCCGTCAAAAAATGCGTGCCAAACGCAAGGAAATGTATGGCAAACACCCGGATGTTTACACAAAAATATATAAATTTACACGTACCGATACGGTTCGTGCCTTCGGCTATTATCCTTATTATCCCAAGATCGAGAATTCTGATGCAACAGAAGTCACAATAGACGGCAAACAGAAGATCATGCTGGGTTCAAATAATTATGTTGGGTTGACGAATCACCCGAAAGTTATTGAAGCCGGCATCGAAGCACTTAAAAAATACGGATCGGGTCTAACCGGATCTCGTCTTTTAAATGGTAATATCATTTTACATGATCAATTGGAAGAAAAATTAGCGGAATTTGTAGGCATGGAATCCGCATTGGTTTTTTCTACGGGAATGGGTGTTAATGTTGGAACGATCGTTACGCTATGCGGCAAGGATGATATGGTTTTTAGCGATCAATATAATCATGCTTCCATTGTGGACGGTATCCGATTTTCCGGTGCACAGAAAAATGTCTATAAGCATAATGATATGAAGGATCTTGAAGAAAAGCTTAAAAATGCAAACCCTAAAACACCGAGATTGATCGTGACTGACGGTATCTTTTCGATGGAAGGTGATATAGCAAAGTTGGACGAGATCGTTGCACTTTCAAAGAAATACCCTTCACGTCTTATGGTAGATGATGCACATTCATTGGGCGTTCTTGGTCCGAATGGGAATGGAACAGCAGCTCATTTTGGCGTGACACCAGATGTTGATCTGATCATGGGTACTTTCAGTAAATCTTTAGGTTGCGTGGGTGGATTTATTTCCGGAGAACAAAAGGTCATCGAATATATCAAACACCATTCCCGATCAATTATTTTTACCGCTTCTTTACCACCTTCAAATGTTGCTTCTGTCATGGCTGCTCTGGAAATTATTAAATCAGAACCTGAACGTCGTGAACAACTATGGAAAAACACAGAATTTATGCGTGAAGGTTTAAAATCTTTGGGTTATGATACAGGAGAAAGCAACACACCTGTTATCCCGGTACTTATTGGTAAAGATCTCAAGACTTTCCAGGTTTGGAAAGGCTTGATGGATGCCGGTGTATACACCAATCCGGTTATTTCTCCCGCTACACCTCCTGGACGCGGTTTATTGAGAACTTCATATATGGCAACTCATACCAGCGAACAGCTTGAGTATTGTTTGGAAATGTTTGAGAAAGTCGGAAAAAAAGCCAAAGTAATATAACAAAAGCCGAAGACTGTGTAGGGAACAGGCATGCCTGTTCATGTAGAGACAAATAATTAGAGAAGGATCTATTCATCATGACCAACTTCTCTATTAAGGAATAATATGAATAAGATCAAATCCACATCAAAAGTTGTCTTCATTACCGGGGCTTCCTCCGGGATAGGTAAGAGCACAGCGGAGTATTTGTCACAATTGGGATATAAGGTCTACGGTACTTCTCGTCGTCCGGAAGCTAACCCCGAACCTGAACACTATACAATGTTGAAAATGGATGTTCGCGATGAAGCCTCCGTTAAGGAAACAGTTGAAACGATCATACTGAGGGAGGGTCGTATTGATGTTCTGGTTAATAATGCCGGTTACGGAATTGGAGCCGCAATTGAAGATTCAACACCGAAAATGGCTGAAGAACAAGTTGATACCAACTTTTTTGGAGTATACAGAGTTCAGCATTATGTTTTAAATAAAATGAAAGAACAAGACAGCGGATTGATCATCAATATGAGCTCTATAGGCGGTGTGATCGGTTTACCCTATCAAGGACTCTACTCTGCATCAAAATTTGCCGTAGAAGGCATGACAGAGGCCCTGTATAAAGAATTCAATAAAAGGAATATTCGTGTTTGTATGATCGAACCGGGTGATTTTAAAACGGGTTTTACTGCCAGTCGTGAAAATGTGTTAGGGGAGAATGTTCAGCTTGAAAAAGCACGCGAAGTCATTGAACATGACGAACAAAGCGGTAAATCACCCATTTTGATCGCAAAACTCATTGAAAAAATTATTAAGAAGCGCAAACCAAAGCTTCGTTATGTCACCGGTGCATTCTATCAAAAGATCACAATATTCTTAAAAAAAGCTTTACCTAATAGATGGTTTGATGCCATTATTTCGGGATATTATAAAGTATAGAAACGGGTGACAGATATCACAGAGCTTCTGGTCGATAATACTATTTAATATTTTATGTGGATGATAAAGGAAAATCCCCTTAAACGGGGATTTTTCTTTACTAAGATAATAAGTTATATATTTTTTGGTATAGTGAAATAAAAGGTAGAACCAACACCTAATTCGCTCTCTGCCCAGATCTTCCCTTTGTGTTCATCAATGAATTCCTTACAAATGATCAAACCTAAACCGGTTCCTTTTTCACCTGATGTACCCAATACCTGGTAATTTTCTCCCAGCCTGAAAATGCGCTGCAGATCGATCTCATCCATTCCAATACCGGTATCGGAAACAGAAACTTTAACATATGTGTTAAGATCATTGTACCTTACTCTTATTTCACCACCATTTTTAGTGTATTTGATGGCATTGGAAATTAAATTCCTCAGAACTGTTGTGATCATATTTTTATCGGCATAAATATTAACAGGTTCAGTATCAATTATGATCGATACTTCTTTCTCATTTGCATATGAAGAGAGAAGTTTTTTCACATTATTGAGACTTTCGTTGATCATCATTTCTTCTGGTGTAAAATCAATATTCCCTCTTTGGGTACGGGACCATTCAAGTAAGTTATTCAATAAGGAATAATTGCTATTTGAAGATTCATATAAGGAATCAATAATCTTTTCAATTTCATCTTTTGTCATTTTTGTATGATTTTCTTTAAGAATACGAGTTAATCCCAACAAACTGTTAAAAGGATTCCTAAGATCATGGGCAAGGATAGAAAAGAATTTATCTTTCGTTGCAATGGCCTTTTCTACTATTTTCTTGCTTTCATGTAATTCTTTATTTGAGCGAACCTTGGCTTTATAATAATAAAAAAACATTACAATAATTATCAATGACAGGAATATCATGATAAAAAGATAATTTCGAAGATTTTTTTGTTTTTTGAGAGATAAGTCTGAGATCAACTTTTCTTGTTCTAATTGATTGATCTCATTATTTTTCGATTCAATTTCAAACAAGGTTTCCAGTTGTAACATGCCCCGTGTGGTTTTTGCATTATATATTGAGTCTGCGACATTGGTTTCTTCTGATTTATATTCATAAGCTTTTAAATAATTCCCCAGTTTTTCATATGCGATTGCCATATATCTGTTTATCTCGATCCTGCTTTTCATTTGCTTGTTTTCAATTGCAAAATTTAAACCGATCTCTAAACTGTCTAATGCTTGTTGATATAACCCATTATCAATTAATATTGCACCATAAGTGCTGTAAATGCTTGAAAATCCCATTCGATCATTGATCTCTTTTTTTATCGATAGTGAAGAATCAAGCAAGGACATTGCCATCTTATAGTTGTGTGATTTATACTCAATATTTGCTTTGTATTTCAGTGAATTTGAGATCCCGTATCTCGAATTTTCTTGTATATAATATTTGAGAGCTTCCTGATTATATTTTCTTGCGAGGTCTTCATTATTCAGTTCGGTATGAATAACAGAGAGTTGATCAAGACAAATAGCAACACCGGTCATTACGGAATCTACTGTAGCCATTTCATGGTAAATGGATAGTGAACTTGAAAAAGCATTCAGGGCTTCTTCATAAAGGCCTAATGTATTGTAAAGACTCCCGGTAGTGTAATCTATCCATGCAATACCTTCAGTATAATTTGCCTTGGCGTAATTTTCCCTTGATTTATAAATGAATTCCAATGATTTCTCATATGACCCGCTAATTCTGAATAAATTGGAAAGTGAGGAATAAACAGCACCTAAAATACGATAATTGTTGGATCTCAATGCAGAATTAATAGACTTATTGTAATAATCGATGGTTTGTTTATTATCTCCATAATAATAATAATAAATCGAACCGATGAAAAAATATATATCACTTAATAAACGTTCATCATCATTTACTTGAGAGAGTGCGAGGGACCGAAAGAAAATATCCAATGCATTCTGATAGTCCATAGTATAATAATATGATAGTCCCATACAATACATAGCTTTAGCTTCTAATGCATTATTTTTGAAGTTGGAATTTAATTCGTCAAGGGCAAGCTCAGCATAATATTTTGCTTTTTCGGCATCCAAACGCCGGTAATAATAAGATAATTCAATTTGTGCATCGATCTTTGCAATATCCTTACTGATTTGGATCTGGTGTAATAAACTATCTTCCATTTCGCTTGCTGATAGAAAAGTGGAGAAGATCACAAGGATTAGGATAAAGAATATATGTTTTGTCATTGCTTTCATTTAAAACTTTCTTTCAAGTAAAATATTTCAAGAATTTAAGCTTCAAATACGACATTATCTATGTATAATTGGTTAATTTTTACGATAGAAAATAACTGAATTTTAACAAATCGAGCTTTTGAAATTTTTCAAACTAAAATATTCTGAGAAAGAAATAAAAATTTTGGCTTTAAAATAAAAACCATCCTTCATTTTGAAGGATGGTTTCAATAATAAAAATATTATTCCGGATTACGCGTCAGGCATTTCTGCTTTGGAAGATTTGCCGGGGAAGTAGTAATTTACACCTATTAAAGCCGCATTGGCACCGATCATTCTTCCATCTGTGTTTAAAATGGTGGGTTGTAATTCAATATAAAGCTTTAAATTTTTGATCAGTTCAATTTCTGTTCCCAGGTATACACTTAGTCTGTTGATAAAATAACTCCATCCACCGCTGATGCCATATCCGATCTTATATTTCAGTCCACCGTAAAACGCAACATTTGATGCCAGTTCATATGACATGTTCCACATGACAATACCGCCCACTTCTAATCTTGCACCACCAAACAATATATGGGCACCATAGGAAAATCCCATATCAATTCCAGCAAGTTCTAACAATTGATGCTGCATTATCCCCTCAATTTCACTGCGAAGAGCCGTATAATTGATCTTGGCGTGGATATTGGTTTTATTTAATCCATAGCTAAAACCTACCGTAGCCATCCCAACGGTTGTTGAGGTTCCGCCCGACACCAACATACCTTTTGCGGGGAGCAATTTTGCTTTGTAATTCACAGGATTAGACGCAAAAGCCATAGTGCCAAATACAATGATAAACAAGATAACAATTGCTTTCTTCATTCCTTCACTCCTTAATGTTTATTAAAATTACTTATTTATTTTTATAAACAAATTTAACAGGAACACCTTTAAAATCATAGTTTTTTCTAAAGACGCTTTCAAGAAATCGTTTGTAATTATCCATTATCAATGTGGGCTCGTTGCAGAAGAGTGCTATTAAAGGAGGATTTTCCAATACTTGAGTAACATACTTGATTTTTATATATTTCCCCTTAACCGAGGGAGGAGGATTGCGGTCAATGACTTTTAAGAAAAAATCATTTAATTGCGAGGTGGGTATACGTTGTTTCATACGTTCTTTTATAGCAAAAGCTTCATCTAAAAGTTTAAATAAACGCTGTTTGTGAAGAGTAGAAACGTACATGATGGGTATATGAGTCAAAATTGGGAAATGATAAAGAAGTTCTTTAGTGAATTCTGCCGCTGTTTGAGTCTCTTTTTCAATAAGGTCCCATTTGTTCATCGCAACGATAAGTCCTTTGCGTTGATCAAGGATCTCTTGAATGATACGCACATCCTGAGAACAGAAACCTTTGTTAACATCAACCATCAGGATACACACATGTGATTCCCTGATCGCACGCTTTGTACGGACAAAACTATAAAATTCAATGGAATCGGCAATTTTATTTTTCTTGCGCAGACCGGCAGTGTCAACAAGCATGACAGATTTACCTTGATAATTCATCTCACTGTTAATGCTGTCACGGGTCGTTCCGGCAATCTCAGTCACGATATGGCGGTTTTTCCCGAGGAAGGTATTTGCCAGAGATGATTTTCCTGCGTTCGGCATACCGAGAATAGATATTTTAAGGTCATATTCCTTTTTATCTGTCATCGGTATTTCTGGTAAATTATTTACGATCGCATCCAATAGATCTCCGGCAGCGCGACCATTTAAAGCAGAGACTTGAACTGGATCACCAAACCCCAGCGCATAGAAATTATGCATATCTATTTCAAAACGTTCATCATCCACTTTATTTGTAACCAGGATGACCGGTTTTTTGCTGCGGCGTAATAATTTAGCGATATAATCATCAAATTGAGTGATCCCAACCCTTACATCAACGATAAATAGGATAAGATCAGCTTCTTCGGTAGCAAGCAATGCTTGCTCACGTATCCCTTCTTCAATTGTATCACGGGGATCTATCATGATACCACCCGTATCAATAATGGTAAAATTCCGGCCACACCACTCTACTTCTGAGTAGGTGCGGTCACGGGTTACTCCCTCAGTTTCATGTACAATAGCTTTTCGCGTTTGCAGGAAACGGTTATAGAGAGTAGATTTACCAACATTTGGACGGCCGACAATTGCAACTGTATTCATAGGGAGTAATATAGTGAACAACTTATACGAAATGAAAGGAAATTGTTTTCATAATAAGTTGAAAACTAATTGATTAAATGAGTTTTTAAGAATGTCATCCTTAGCGAAGTCCGTCAGGTGACGGACGCAGTCAAAGGATCTGTTCATAATACAAAATAATACGAAGGTTGTGCTCGAAATATGAGAGCGTTGTAGAGGTTTAATGAGCACAAGGAAATAGATCTCAGATCACCGATATAATAAATATTCTTCCCTGATCTCTACAAATTTTGCCAATTCTTGTTTGTATGTCGCGATGATCTCATCTGCACTTTTATTCGCCTCGAACATGTCATAGGCATTCTTGTTTCCCCAGAGTTTATGCATCCAAAGAGGGCGGGTAATGACAAATTTATCCGGATAGAGATCTTTAAGAACATCTATAAAATGAATACCGAACTCCACTGCTTTAAAATTCACAGGATCTGTGACAGTCAAAGCGACACCATGGCAAGGAATGTCATTATATTTTGGTTTATAGTATGCATCAGGGGGACAGGTGGGAGTAAAATCGACTTCTTCGATCTCAACACCTGCAATATTTCTTTTTTTCAATTCGGCTACCAGTTCTTTTGAATCCACATAGGGCGCTCCGACCCATTCAAAGGGTTTTTCCGAACCACGTCCCTCAGAGAAATTTGTTGCCTCAAACAAACAAGTTCCGGGATAAACCAATGCTTCATTTATATTGCGAATATTCGGGGAAGGATTGATCCAGCTTTGTTTCGCGGCTTTATAAGGCTTATCAGGATCCCAGGCTTTGCATTCAACAATGGTCAGATCCAGCTTATCGGCACTTTCGATCCAGCCTTTATCTTTGATCATCAAGGCAAGCTCACCTACCGTAAGTCCATGCCGGATCGGAATAGGATATTTTCCAACTCCTGAGTAGAACTCCTGCTCAATAATTGGGCCTTCTGCAATGCGTCCGATAGGATTTGGTCGATCAAAAATATAAACGGGAATATTGTTTTCGGCTCCGGCTTCCATGATGCGACCCATGGTTGAGATATAGGTGTAGAAACGTGCACCGATATCCTGAATATCAAATACCAGGACATCCACGCCTTTCAGTAATTCGGGCGTGGGTTTACTTATTTTACCATACAAACTATAGATTGGAGCACCTGTTTTTATATCTATATTGTCTTTTACAAGTTCGCCTGCTTCTTCAATTCCTCTAAAACCATGTTCCGGTCCGAAAATAGCCTGTATCTTAATGCCTGAATCATGCATAAGATCAACAATATGTTCACCATCGGCATTTTTTGCCGTATGATTGGCCACAACGCCAACGGCCTTGCCTTTAAGCATCGGAAATCCGTTTTTTGTAGCAATATCCAAACCGCTTTTAGCTGAACAACTCAATAAAAGAAGCGCTGTAAGCAATATAACAATTATTTTTTTATTATACATTTTTCTCTCCAAATGTTTTGTTTTTGTTCAAATCAATATAAAATATATTTATCTCTTAACCCGATAAAATTATTCAATTCTTCTTTATAGCTTTCTATGATCTCAAAGGCGGACTTTTTTTCAGAGAACATGATCCTCGCCGTATCATTTCCCCACAGATTTCCCAGAAAATCCGGACGGGAGATCAAAAAATCTTCAGGATATAATTTCTGTAGAACATTGATGAGATGAACACCGAATTCCAATGATCTGAAATGAACAGGATCCGTAACGGCCAAAGCAAGACCTTGACATAATTCACCTTTATATTTAGGATCCATCGCAGTTCCGGGGATATCTTCCGGAGTAAAGGTAACGACTTTCATCTCAATGCCATTCAAATTTCTTTTCGTTAACTCATCAATTACTTTTTGTGAATTAATATAAGGTGCTCCAACCCATTCAAATGGATGTTCCGTACCACGGCCCTCCGAAAAATTCGTTCCTTCAAAGAGGCAGGTTCCGGGGTACACCAGAGCTTCGTTCAAATTTTTGATATTAGGTGATGGCGCGATCCAAGGTAATTTTGTTTTGGTATATGGTTTATCCGGATGCCAGCCTTTCATTTCAATCACATGTAATTCCAGATCGTCTGCAGCATTGATGAAGTTTTTATCCTTGTACATTAAAGCCAGTTCACCAACCGTCATTCCGTGTCGCAGCACAATAGGATATTGTCCCACAAACGAGACGAATTCTTCTTGCATAACAGGGCCTTCCGCCAGGCGTCCGATAGGGTTCGGCCGATCAAAAATATAAACCGGAATGCCATTTTCAGCTGCTGCCTCCATGATCATCCCCAGCGTTGATATATAAGTATAGAATCTCGATCCGATATCCTGGATATCAAAGATCATTACGTCTATGCCCGTTAACATTTCAGGAGAAGGTTTTCGGTTATTTCCATAGATACTGAAAATCTGTGCGCCGGTCATGGAATCAATATTTGAATCAATTACGACACCCCGTTCAACATCACCTCTAAAACCGTGCTCGGGGGCATAAATGGCATGGATCGTAATACCGCTTTCATGGATCATATCCACGATATGTTCACCTTTGACACTTCGTGCCGTATGGTTTGTTACAATACCGACTTTCTTCCCTTTCAGTATGGAAAAATTGTCTTTTGCAGCAACATCTAATCCGGTCTGAAACGTACAACTGTAAATTAGGATCAGAAGAAACAGTAAAATAAAAACTGCTTTGAAAGATTTCATAATTCCCTCAAATGATTATTTTTTTGCAAATATTTTATTGACGAATCGTCCAACTGAGGTGGCAGAGGTAAGAAAACCGATCAAAATACCAAAACTAATGGTTAAGACCCATAGCACTTTATAAGTCGAAGTTCCGATCTCTACAAGTGCAAAAGATCCGGCAATAAATTTGTGAGCAAATATTAGGCAGATCGCAGAAAGAAAGCCTCCAATAAAGCCTTCGATCGCTCCTTCCAGAATATAGGGCATGCGGATAAGAAGATTACCGGCACCGAGGATCTTCATGATATCTATCTGACGGCGTTTAGCGTAAACCGACAGTTTTATAGTATTACGAATTAGCAAATTCATGGCAAATACCAGAATGATCAATACGAATATTCCTGCGATCGCTACGGCTTCGGTCACTTTTTCCAGCTTTTCTATCAGAGCATGACGATAATGAACTTCATCTACACCCTTTAGAGATTCGACCTGGGTTTTAAAAAGAGCGAGATATTCGGAATGATTGAATTCACGAAGCAAGCGAACTTCAAATGAGACCGGCAAAGGGTTTTCATCAAGAATATCCATTATATTTTCACCGAATTCTTCATTGAAGATCGCTGCGGCCGTTTCTTTGGATACAAAACGAAGTCTCTCTATTGTGGGATATCTCTCAAGTTCACTTTGTATGACTTTTACCTGCGAATCCGTTGCCGATGGATCAAGATAGACCTCGACCATCATATTGCTTTCCAGGTCCCTTAGTTGATCGTACAATACAAAACTGATTTCAAAAAGAGCGACTAAAATTGTCAAAGCAATACAAATTGTCAGTATGGTAGCAACCACCGGTGTTCGTTCCCGCCATAAATTTGAAAATGTCTGTTTTATTACAAAAAAGAACTTCATTCTTTATTCGCTAAAATATTTATTCGCTTATTAGGTATATTGATAGTACGATCACCGGGTAAAACCTCGCCATTTTCCATATAAATACGCTTATAGGGCGTCTCTTTGATCAATTCATAATCGTGCGTGGCCATAATGACCGATGTGCCGTTCCGGTTGATACGTTCCAGGAGTGAAAGTACATTTTTTGATGCTTCACGATCCAAATTTCCCGTGGGTTCATCTGCAATGACCACAAAGGGATTTTTTGCCATCGCACGTGCAATGGCTACGCGTTGTTTTTCGCCCAAACTCAGAGTTGAGGCACGCTGATCTTTACTTTGAAGCAAATTGACTTCATCCAGCAGAACATGGACCAGTTTTCTGATGTATTTCCGACGGTAGCCTTCAATGACGAGAGGTAAGGCCACATTATCAAATACACTCATATTATCGATAAGTTTAAAATCCTGGAAAACAACCCCGATATTTCGTCTGAGTCGATTGATCTGCCGGGGTGAAATTCGAAACGAGGACCATTTGTCTACTGTAACAACACCGGAAGATGGAAGAATATCCATATAGATCAAGCGCAATAGGGTGGACTTTCCCGAACCGGTTGGTCCGAGAATAAGTGTAAAATCACCATCGTGCATTTGAAGGTTAATATCCTTCAATGCGCCGGGGACATATCCATAATTTACGGTAACTTGTCTAAATTGGATCATAGCATTATGATTAGCAATCGGTTGGAGGCCTCATGAGCCTCTTCAAAGCTAAACTCTTCAAGAAATATAAAGGTTCTGGATGGGAATTCCACAGACAATTTTTTAATTTCTTCGAAGTCATATATACGCTGGATGTGCTGTTCATGAAAAGAGCGTCCATCGGGATGATAAATATAGAGATCGGTGATGGCACGTTGATTTTTTATATCATAATGATTCTGACGTTTAAAAGAGATACCTTCATTATTGGTATCTTCATATGACGTATCCATAAAATAATTTTTCATTACACCAGGAAGAGCAAAATCAAAAATATAAACCTGTCCTTTGTTCAAATGTTTATCCATATAGTGCAAATGCTCCAGAATGGCATCAAAATTGGAGATATAATTCAAAGCATCATGAATATTAAGATAAATATCAACGTCACGAGGAGGTGGTTGAAGCATATTCCCGACACTCAACTCAAGTTCGGGATAGTTTTTCTTTGCTTCTTCTATCATCGGCTCGGAAATATCAATTCCAAATTTATCTGCAGCCGGAAAAAGATGTAAAAAGGTCCCAGTTCCGCAAGAAATATCATACATGGAATTTGTCTCAAAACTGAATTCATCTGCGAGATCAAGAATATATTGACACCAACCGGGGTAATCGACTTCTTCCATTAGACGATTATAGATCAATGATGATTCGGTATAAGGGGGAACGGGTTTATAGTTCATATCAGCGCCAAATGTAAGAGATTACAATAAAAAGAATGTAAAGGAGTAAAAGTATGAGAGCATGCCCTCGTTTGATCCCTTTAGAGAGGAAAATAAAAGGGAAGAGGATCAGACTGAATAGTAACATGAAGGGAACTTCAAATGTGTAGATGGAAACATTGATCGGCAGGCCTTTGATAGTAGCCGCGCCGCCACCGACAAAGAACATATTGAACATGTTGGATCCAATGACATTTCCAATTGATATGTCCGATTCTTTTTTAATAACAGCCATTACGGATGCCGCCAATTCGGGTAATGAAGTCCCAATTGCAACGATAGTCATACCGATCACCATATCGGATATCCCAAAATGTGCTGCAATGACGGTAGCTCCTTCAATGATCGCACGGGAAGCAAATACAAGTCCGACAATACCTCCCAGCGTGTAAATAATATTTCTGACAATGGAATTATCGGTTTTGGGTAATTCACTTTTTACTTCTTCTTCTCGTGAGCTACGTACCAGGTAAATGACATAAACAATAATAATTCCCAAAAAGAGAAAACCTTCCCAGCGTGATATCCCGTCGAAAGCCATGAGGCAGAAAAATAAAGAGCCAAAAAGTAAGATCAGCAACTGCTGACGAATATGATGATATTTTAATGCAATGGGAGCAATTAATCCTGAAATACCTAAAATAAGTCCGATATTGGCGACATTGGAGCCAATGATATTGCCGACAGAAATATCCGAGACATCTTTTAGAACACCAAAAATGGAAACCATGAATTCAGGCATGGATGTTCCAAATGCCACAATGGTTAAACCAATGATAAGAGGTTTAACGCCAAAAATACGTGCAATATTCGCAGAACCTTTTACTAAAAAGTTTGCACCAAAGTAAAGGAGGACGATACCGGCAAGAAGAACGAGAAAACTAACTGTAAGTGACATGCATTACCTATACAAATTGTTAGCTCGAATATAATCATTTATTTCTTGGGAAACATAGGATAATATGGGACGATTTTCTGCAAGTGCTTGACGAATCACTGAAGACGATACACCAATTTTATCTGAAGGGAGGATATGTAATTGTGAACGATAGGGATGAGTTTCTATCTGTTCTTTCAGATCCTTTACTTTACGAGGTAAAATAATAAAATCACAGTAATGAAAGTGATCGGGATAACCTTTCCATTTTTCCAGTGTTGCCAGATGATCATCACCGATAACCCAAAACATGCGATGTCCCGGATAGAGCTCTTGAAAAGCTTTAAGGGTATCTATTGTATATGATAAGCCCTTTCGATCGATCTCAAGGCTGGAAACGTGGGAATTAGGTATATTCTTGCATGCGATCTCAAGCATACTTAGACGATGTTCATCTGAAGTGTGCTTTGTTTCGCTTTTAAAGGGAGAAGTGTGAGCAGGTATAAAAAAGAAAGCATCAACCTTGAAAGTATCTGTGATACGTTCTGCAAAATACATATGTCCTTTATGGACCGGATCAAAGGATCCGCCATATAGACAAAGTGTCATCATTCAGGCCAATCCATGGATAGATTCATTAATTTTTTATATTGTAACTGATTTTTCGTTGAGAGTTTTGAATTATCAACTTTATTCAGTATTGCGATCATTTCTTCGCGCTGCTGAAGTTTACTGTAACACGTTGCTATATCAAGATATGTATCGTTGATAATACTTGTATCGTAGTAAGTATCAAGAATTTCCTGGAAAGTAATAATTGCAGCATTCCATTCACGCAGGATCATATATAGCTCACCTGCTTCAAAAACTTTTGTTCCCAATCCGGTGCGCAATTCCAGAATGCGTTTTTCGGCATCCGGACGTTGCTCACTAAAAGGATATTCATCAATAAAATCCTGATAAGCGCTTATGGCTTTAAATATGTACTGTTGATCACGCTGATATCCCGGACTTTGTTTATAATAGCATTCAGCGATCTTAAAACGGGTTTCTTCATAGAGATCGCTTTTGGGCCAGCGGCGTAGTAATTGTTGGTATTCATCAATAGCCACTAGATATTCTTTCATTTCGTAGTGAGACGATGCAAGATAGAATTGAGCATCATCGGCAATGTCAGAACCGGGAGCGTTGAATACAACATAGGTAAAATCTTCCAAACCCTGATAGTATTTTTTCGTTTCAAATGCTTTTACGGCGTCTTCATAACGCTCAATATAGGTGCGTTCGGCTTTTGGTTCGTCATTTTTTGCCTCTTTAGAACCTGAACACCCGCTAATGATAAGGGTGATCACAAGAAAACTGCTTAATAATTCAAATCTTTTCATAGTATCCCATCGCTTAAAATGTCACACTGAGCCCCGTTTGCAATCCGGCTGTACCGTTTTGACTGATAGTCGGAGTAGTGTGTAATGTAATTAATATATCCCTATTTTCATTGCCTTTCTTTATGCGAAATCCGGCATCGATCGCAGAAATGAAATGATTCAGAAAAATTGCTGTTGCAAAATATGTGCCGATATCTAATATTACATTCGCTTCCCGGCGCATTTCAGCATAATTATATTGATTATCCGAGTAACGTGCATATATATCGTTCAGAGGATCACCGGGAACTTCTTCACCTGCAACCCAGTCATCCCAGCCTTTTTTAAATTGCTGGTATTTACCTATGTTTTCATAAAAATGGTAATCTTTTTGGATCCTTAGATCCTCACAACCATTTTGAATATCCGTTATCATTAATTCATAATCGCTCTCAACTTCTGGGGAATAAGATCTATTATCAACATAAACGACAGCACGATGGGTCGTTGGGTCTATGGTTGGGTTATACTTATTTACCCAGAGTCCTACATCCCAATGCGCATCGGCAAAATCTTCATATGCCTCAATATCAAGAGCGCCCTGATGGTTAAAATAGGCCATACCCGTAATAAAGGCAGCCTCAAGGGCGATATACATGATCGCCATGCCTTTATGACCACTGTACCATTGCCCGGCTCCGGGAAGTACAGCGGAGAGACCAATACCCAAAGGTAATGATTTAGATTTAATTTTTTCAGGTACCTGGGCTTGTAAAAGAGTCAAACCTATGATCATAATAACAATAAATCTTTTCATATTCACCCTTAAAAGTCGAATAAAACGGTCCAGTAAAACCGAAAATTATGCCCAATTGTCTTGCTTATGTCAAATTCATCATACTGTATCATATCCAGTGCATAGACCAGGTCAAAGGTCAAAGCCAAAGGGAAACCGTACCATGAATGGCCGGCGATCCGTGCCTCAAGTCCAATATCCTGTTTCCAGTCCGGAGCGGAGCGACCAAATGTCCACGCATCTCCGATCTGATGATACACACTTACATAGAGATTTTCAAAGAAAAAAGGTTCCAGGTTTAATCCTAATTTTTTACTTAAAGGAAAACGCAGTGCTGTTGTTAGAATAGCTTTGTGAGTACCTTCAATGGTATAATAAGGGTAACCTTTAAGACCGGGCAGACCACCACCGAAATAATTGAAGAAGGAATCGATCTCGGTATTGAACATCATGCCGACATCCACATTAAAGGACAAAGATGTATGTTTTGTCCCCGGAATGGGGATGAAGATATCTGAATCAAAATCGATACGTGGCGTATAGTTATTAGTGTAAGTTTCTGTATAGGTACCGAAATCGGTCACCTTATAATCATCAATAAATTTGTTAAGATCATAGGCCATGACCAGATCGTTGATCCTGAATCCTTTGGTAGGGGAGATATTGCTTTGCCAGTGACGTTTGGTAAAGTCAGCGCGATAACGGAATTCTATTCGCTGTCCTTTATAATAAGTTGAAGATATGAACTTTAGAAGTCCCAAACCGGGATCATCGGCATTCGCTTTAACATTTGAAGTATATTGTCCGGTCGTTGCAGATAACTCAAAATAATGAATGTTTTGCCACGTGTAATGCATGCCCAAACTAATTTCAGATAATGAAAAACTTATTTTACGTTCCATTTCATAATAATCATTTAATTTTGTCGAATCGGTCCGATTCAACCCAACGGCAAATACTTCAAGATAAAAGCGAGGAAGAAATTGATTAAAATCAAGCCGGGCATTGATATCATAATCCCCTCGATAATTGATATCTGCCATAGCAAAAAGGTTCATTTTGTCCAGAACTTCATTTTGGAAAAGAATTACACCACCTTTTAAGGCATCGTAATCATACTGCATAAAGGGCACAAAGAAGAGATTGCTGAACTGGTACTCATAGTCTTTTGCTTCAGAGATCTGGCAGCTGTTATTACAATCCTGCATAATGGTCGGCATGGAATATTCTTTGTATTTTGCATATTCCTGTGGAATACTCTCAATAGTTGCTACTTTATTTAGAATAAAACGACCTTCTTTAAAGAGAGTATAGCTAAGACTTCCATCATTTGGGTCTATAGCCGGATACATGGCTGCACCGGTTACGTTCGTGAGCAATTCCACTTCAGAGATATTTTCAAGATTCATCCTATAAATATTAAAAATACCAGTACGGTCAGAAGAAAAATAGAGATGCTTTGCATCCGGACTTAAATTAGGTGTTCGGTTATCATAAGCAATATCAAAGATCAAGGGGTCAATTGTTTTATTCTCAATATCAAGACAATAGATATCACGACCGTGGTTGACGGCCATATCAAAGTAGATCTTTTTACCATCGGGGTCGGATTGCATAATAAAAACCTGTTCGCCATGAGTGAAATTTGTCAGATTTTCCATTAATGAGTCGACCGGATCATAGCTGAATATGTTATGTGTGCCATCATAGACTCTGATTACATACATGTGTCCGTTTACATCTGATGTTACAGAATAAATACGGGCGTCTTTCGTCAAACGCTTCAATTTTTTTGTTTCAAAATTGTATTCCATCAAGTCAAACCAGGTAGAACCGTAAATATTAGCTTTTTGACGTTGGGCAAAATAGACTTTATTGCCATCGGGAGACCACGTAACATTACCGCGTACCCGATTTTTGGATATTTTTGTCGCTTTATCATCTTCATATGTATAAAGAAAATTGTAAGAGATATAATCATAGTCTTTACTTGACTGGAACACCATTCGTTCACCATCGGGAGAATAGGAAGTCAGAAAATTTCCGGGTCCTTCATCGAACAATGTTTCACCTTCGACAAGATGTTCACGAATGCTTACCGTATGATTTAGAAAATCAGCCTGGATATGATCAGAAAAGTCGTTGTAAAGATCTTTTCCCGATATGTCCGTTACGTCTTTTAAAACCTTATCAAATGAAAAGCGGAGTTTATTTTTGGCAGCATTGGCTATCTCAGCGTGAACACTGCTTCCATAGCGATCTGCTAGATAGCTTGCAAAAGCATAACCGGTATTGTAAACGACTTCATTGCCAATGCCCGCATGTCCAAAGTGACTGACATCACCCCATGACATAATGCGGTTGTTCAATGCCGCATCCCGTAGGATCATATCGCGATGTGAATCCCAGGAATCATGTTCGGCATTTTCATATTGATACTGTGCCACACCCTCGGCCCACCACATGGGTACGATCGAGTTCGCGATCGGCATTGAGCCGATGCCCTTGGGATATTCCAGGATAATATTCTCTTTCATGGGAATCTCACGGTCAATCCACTGGACATAGAACATGGGAATACTGATGGGATATTTCATAGATGCGCCAAGAGAAATAATGTGTGAGAATTCATGAGTGAAAACATTCCACATCCATTGATGATTTCCACGTAGATCAAATTCAAGCGGCGAAGCCCAGATCATGATCTTATTGTCAAAATAATAAGCGCCGCCGTTGGCATAATCATCCGTATCCTGGATAATGATCTGTGTCTTTTCTTTGGGTTCCCATTTGTAAAGTCCGGTTACGTAGGGATAGACTGATTCCGCCACTTTTATTGCCATATTCACGGACCATTCGGTCCCTTCATGGAAATGAAAGATAAAATGTTCGGTTTCAATACTTTGCCACTTCAATTCGGGATGGTGCGGCTCATTTTGGGCAGCAAGGGATGATATCAGAACGAAAGCGATGAGAATAGGGAGGAGATGTTTTTTTAATATATGCATTATTTTAATATAGCCGGTTTTACAAAATAGGTTTCGGTTTTTGTGCCGTCAGTAACATCGATCTTTGCGATATAAACACCGGATTCCAATGTGCTTACATCCCACAGGACTTCATTCCATTGTTGGTTGACCGCATTATCTGTCAATGTCTGAACGAACAACCCGCTCAATTGGTAGATATTGATCGTTAGAGTTTGTGCACCGGTCGCAAAATAGCGGAATTTAGTTACGCCATTCTCGATGGGATTGGGATAATTATAGATCAGTCCATCCTTGATCAAGGTACTTGAAACAACAGGAATTGCGATTTGAGTGCCGGATTGCGCATTGCTGTAAGCTGCGTCTTTGCCTTCATATCCCCAATAGATGGAATCCGAAGGAATAAAATAAATACTGCCGTCGCTTACGATCCAGGCACTATCGGCGCTGACTTGTTCAAGGAACAGAGAGCTTGCATTCACAGGTGCCGGCAAAGAATACTGCAGATCTGCGTGAGTAGAATAAACGTCTATTCTACCGGCCGGGTCATAGGCCAGGATCTGAGGTTCACCATCAAGATAATATACACGAAGCTTTTGATAGTTTTCAAAAATGGGGAAGTTATTGAGGAGACTCCCGTAATGAGTGAATGCCGAGAGAGTTCTGTCTCCATTAAAATCACTCAGTGCAAGGATCTCATATTTGTCATCATCGTTCATATGAAGCGGAATAATTTCAGAAAATTTATGCTGATCGCTGTAAACGGACATGAACTGATCAGCCATGCCATCAATAACGGCAAATCCCTGTTCATAGCTAAAACCATATTCTTCCGCATAGATCAATGTGTCATTCATGACAGCTGCGGCAGATCCGGATATATACAATAATTCATTATTTTTCAAATAAGGAATAATAGTTTCAGTTGTTTCATTTACCGAGTTCAAAGTCCAGGAAGGAATATCCAGCATGTAAACGTCTCTTGGCTGTGGTGGCATACCGGTCGTTGCGGGATATTCAATTGGCAATGGCGGAAGAAAGAGTGAATCGCCGTGAATGGCAAGGTGTTTTAGATCGATCGGGTGGTCGATCGCCATATTGCTCAGGTCATCGAAAACCACTAATCCACCCACATTCACAAGATGAGATATCTTGGATGATGTAACTGTATTGCTTATCTGGATAAGGCTGTTTTGATATGTTAACAAAGCTACTTGCCCTTTTACATAGGCGCTATCCTGTTTGTAGACCTCTGAAAGCACAGTGCCGTCAAATAAATATAGACTGCTGTCCCTGTAGCCGATCAGTTGATCTGTCAAAGGTAGAACGTCAGAGACGGCTGTAGTCATTTCATCAAATACCATACCGGCAAAATTATAGTCTGCCGGAGGGTCCATGACAAGTTGAATCACAACGGAATCGGCATAGAATTTAAAATCCCTAATATTGATCCCACTTGGTAGATTTTCTTTTGAGCGGGTATTGGGATGAGTATTATTATTGAATTGCAATTTATAAGATGCGGGATTATTGTCCTTATAAGCGGGGTTGTTATGGAACCACATATCCCATTTCCAGCCATTGTTAACAGAGGGATCAAAGGTGCCATACCATTTACCGATATCATCACCGCCATCGGCTTCCACAAGGTTTAAAAATGGTGCGCTTTCTCCATTTGGATTTTCTCCGAAGAATTCCGGCTCAATAATATGCCATATTAAAAGACCATTGGTAGGCAAAGCAAGATCTTGATCTGAGATATCTGTCAAAACACCGTTTTCTAAGGTATAGTCGATAAAGTCCAGTGAATCCATGACACGTAAAACATCAAGATAATCATTGACATTATTGCGTGCCCAGAGTAATGAGTCTGCCCACATTCCGGCATTTTTCCGGAATTCAATAAGGAAATATTCATTTGAGGTGATCGGAAGCTTATACACTTCATCTCTTAAAAGTACAAGTTTTTGGGTCGCATTAAGTATTACAGGATCAGCCGATCCGAGAAGATACCGTTCAAAAGCGGACGGTTTGATCGGGCATAGCCCACTGCCCAAATTTGATCCTTGGTCCATCAGACCGTAAGTGCCGGCGCCGGAGCGTCCGAATTCGGTATCGTACAAGGTTGGAAGTCCCAAGAGCATCCCCGTCAATAGGATCTCGGTGCCATTCAGGGCAATATTATAACCCAGTTGATTTTGGGATTCAGGCAGGACCACACCATGACGGCAATTGACGGCCATCAGAGCTGAATATTTATCATAGGGCAAATATTCCGATAGGTAAGTTTCATCAAAATAGAAAGAAGGGATATCAAACGGAGAGTCATCAAGATCGATATTAAAATCCTGACCTGCACCCGCATGATAAATGATCAGCCCATCGTTTGATGCCAGAAAATCGCCTGAATCAACAGACATGATCACTGTTTCATAAATAAGAGTGGCCAGGCGGTAGTCCAGACTGTCTGGATCTGAATAATAGCGCATACTTCTGCTAAGAGTATAGGTGTTTTCTCCATAAGGCAGCAGTAGGGTATTATCGGTATTTACATTGATATTACCATTTGAAGCCTGGCTCCAATAATTATTGATAAAATTTAAATGAGATTGAAAATAAGACCTGTTATGTGGCAGAGGATCCATTACATAAATAGTGTCATGCCCGATCCATTCATTGGATATGAATTTGCCGTTTCCGGTAGTTAGATAAGTGTTATCTTCCTGGAATTCGACCCGGATCGCAAGAAAATCGCGCATACCGGAAGAAATTTGCTCTGAATATATTTCAGCTTCCAAGGGTAGGAAGCTGAAGATTATCCAGACGAAAAGAGCAAGTTTTTTCATAATGCTTTCCGTATGGTGATATTAAAATTCGTAGCGTAAACTATAGCGCATTGTATTTGCAAGAGGATGCCCTTCTGCTCCGCCGGTATAGGCAAAATCGAAACCGAGACCTTTGTAAATAAATCCAAATCCTATTGTAGGACTCATAACATCGCCTTCCTGGTCATATATAAAGCCTGCGCGCAAGGCGAACATTTTGTTGTACACGTATTCGATACCGGTATTCAGGATGATCTCACGTAACTCATTGCTGAATTTACCGGTACTTTCGGAACCGACTTCTTTTATATCGTCCTGGAATTGACCCGCATTGCTGCCATATTCACCCCAGCCGGCAAAATTTGCAGAACCTCCACCTTCGTTGTATTCACCGGGAGCGGTCACAGGAGCCTCTGCATCGGCGTTGTACCAATATCCGGCAGTTGAACCGTCAGCAGAAGAAACAGCCACGATCTCTTCACCGTAAATATTGTACCAGCCTTGTTTCTCACCCTCGGCATTGTAACCACCGATAATTCCGTCACCACTGTAATCAATATCACCAGCGTAATGCCAGTCATCGGTAAAGGAAGTAAAAATTCCGGTAAACCAATTGTCGGTATAACTTTCTTCACCAAAATCTGTATCTAAAGGTTTACCCATCTCAATGATGTAATTGTCATTGGCATCCATAGAGGGATGCGAACTGGCAAGAATTCGATTTAGATCAAGAACAAAAGAGAGATCATTATGTTCTTGCTTGAGAATGTTAATATTAAAACCCATCTTCAGGTTAGTTGGCTGAGGATCTGCCTGTGCTTTATCAATAAAGGCAATTTTTGGACCAACATTTGAAATGGCAAAACCAAGGTCCAGGCGGTCATTAAGAAGATTTCGGACCTGATAACCAAGATCAAAACCAAGATGGAAAGAATCACCGTCACCGTGCTCATCCCCACCGCCAACCTGACTTAACATCTGATAAGCGAATTTAAGGTTTACACCGATAGATGAATTTTTTGTGATCTTCGTTGCATAGGAAGCGCTAATAGCCGTCATATAACTGGTAAAAGTACCTAAACTATTACCGTATTCATCCGTCCATTGTTGTTCACCCAGATTTAAATATATCGCATGACCACCAAAAGTACCTACATTGGGTACATGGTAACCACCGGCTAAAAAAGTATAGTACATATCATTTACAAGGTTGGGCAACCACTTAGAATACATTGCTCCGATCTCATTCTTTGCCATATACGCCAAACCGGCGGGGTTATAATATGATGCATAGGCGTCATTGGCAATAGCGACGTGCGCTTCGCCCATAGCCTCTGCTCTTGCACCCGGAGCGATCAATAACCAAACAGCTCCTGTATTTGTGATGGCAAATGCTGAGGAAACAGTAAACACGATTCCCAATACGATCATTAATACTTTACGTTTCATAAAACAGTTCTCCTAATAAAAAAATGAGCGACCTTATAACGCTCATGAATGCATATCGTTATAAGATGCGATACCTTAAGTTAGACTTCTTTTCTTTCAAGCACCTTTAACGAACTGATATGTGTATGTTGTACCTTTCTCTTAATCTTTTGAATATTACCAATATTTACATAAATGTCAATTAAAAAATTGTCATTTATGTCAGCGATCCGGATTGCTCTAAATCTTTTATTCTTTGGTGAAATTCGCCGACAGATTCAAAATCATAATAAACCGAAGCAAAGCGTATATACGCAACTTTATCAATTTCTTTCAAGGCATCGATAACGACTTCACCTATTTGCTTTGATGGTATCTCTACGAGACCCTCGCTAAGTATCTTATTTTCAACGCTTTTAATGATTGTATGAATGCTGTCCATGGATACGGGACGTTTTATGCAGGCCAGTGAGAGACTGCGTATCAACTTTTCGCGGTTGAATTCTTCTCGTGTGCCATTTGATTTTATAACTAAAGCGGTTGTCAAACTGACGTATTCATAAGTAGTAAAACGGTAATTACATTTTTCACATTCGCGACGGCGACGTATTCCATTCTCTTTAGATAGAGGACGGGAGTCAATTACCTTGTTTTCATCAAATCCGCAATTCGGACATCTCATAGAGAAAAATCCTCATAGAGTGGGTGTACCGCTATCAAGCTTTTTACATCATTTTTCGCTTGATCCAGCACAGTCTCGTTTTCAGGATCAGAGATCACATGATCAATGATCACAGCAATTTGGCGCATATCCTCTTCCGCAAATCCGCGAGAAGTTAGAGCCGGAGTTCCTAAACGCATTCCACTTGTTACAAATGGAGAGCGGTCATCGAATGGAACCATGTTCTTATTAGATGTTATACCAATGGATTCTAAAACTGTTTCCGCTTTTTTACCGGTGATATTTTTATTGTGAAGATCGATCAGGACGAGATGATTATCAGTTCCGCCTGAAACCAGATCAAAACCATATCCAACTAATGCTTCGGCAAGTGCTTTGGCGTTATCGATGACTTTCTGACAATATACTTTAAATTCCGGTTTTAATGCTTCACCAAAAGCGACAGCTTTAGCGGCAATAATATGCATAAGCGGTCCGCCTTGTATGCCCGGCATAACTGTTGAGTCATACAATTCGGACATCATTTTTACACGACCGGATTTAGGGGCGACAATTCCGAAGGGATTTTCTACATCTTTGCCCATGAGTATCATGCCTCCGCGAGGTCCACGCAGAGTTTTATGTGTGGTCGTAGTAACGACGTCACAATAAGGAATAGGGGAGGGATGTAAACCTGTTGCGACCAATCCAGCAGGATGAGCGATATCAGCCATTAAAAACGCTCCAACTTCATCAGCAATTTTTCTAAAAGCAGCAAAGTCATAGTGACGGGAATAAGCACTGGCACCGGCAATGATCAGTTTGGGCTTATGTTCACGAGCTTTTTGAGCAAGGTCATCATAATCAATAAGCCCGGTTTCTCTAACTACGCCGTATGATACAATATTATACAGTTTACCGGAAAAATTCACGGGAGATCCGTGAGTCAAGTGACCGCCGTGTGAAAGATCCATACCAAGTATTGTATCGCCTGGTTTTAATAGAGTAAAATAAACGGCCATATTTGCCTGAGAACCGGAATGGGGCTGAACATTTGCATATTCGCAGTTGAAAAGCTTTTTTGCACGATCGCGCGCTAAATTTTCAACTTCATCAACACATTCGCAACCGCCATAATAACGCTTTCCGGGATATCCTTCAGCATATTTATTGGTCATGATGTTACCCGAAGCTTCCAAAACGGCTTTTGATACAAAATTCTCGGAAGCGATCATCTCAAGAGTGTTTCGTTGGCGACCAAGTTCATTTTTAACGGTTTGAAATACTTCAGGATCAATTGTTTTCATATTCTCGTACATATTTGTCACCACTATTTTTCGGTTAATGTATGTATTTTTTCTACACGTATTTTATGACGACCACCCTCAAACTCAGAAGAGAACCAAGCATCAATAATGGTTTCCATATCTTTTAGACTTGTCATACGGGCACCCATTGCAAGTATATTCGCATCATTATGTTTACGTGCCATTTCAGCATGCAAAGGGCTAGTACATAAAGCGGCACGAATATTTTTGACTTTATTTGCCGAAATACTGATCCCGATCCCGGTACCACAAATAATGATGCCTGAAGTGCCCGGATCTTTAGCGACCGCTTTCCCGACGGCTACTCCATAGTCAGGATAGTCAACTGATTCACCGGAGTAAGTACCTTTATCTATAACAGAATATCCCATGTTACTGACATAATCAATAACATGGGATTTAGCTTCATATCCCGCATGGTCTGAACCAATATAAACTATTCTACGGTTACTGTTCGTGTTATCCACGAATAATTCGCTCCAAGGGGTTTATAAGTATTAGAGTTAACTTTATTTGCTTCTCCGATCAAAAAACGATCTTTTGCCTTAGCGATCGTCAGATCGTTGTCATACAAATACTTGATCCTGAATTGTGCATTAAAGTTACCAAGATCTTTCGATTTTTTATAATCTTCATAGGCCATATGATAAACGATCTTATCATTACAGTCGATCTTACCTTTTTCCATAGTGGTCATTTCTGCAACCGTTTCAAGAACTTTTGCACGTGCGAAATATACATCTTTATCCTGAGGCGCCAATTTGACCGCACTGGAAATAATATCATATGCTTTTTCGTAATTCTCAAACTCCAGGTTCTTCATTGTTATATCAATTTGCATATTGATATCCCGGGGATTGGAATACGCGTAAGACTCAAGTACTTTCAGACCTTCTAAAGGTTGACCATTGTAATCATAGCATTCGGCCAATTTTTTGATCAACGTAATGTTTTGAGCATTAAATTGCATGGTTTGTCGTGCTACATTGATTGCTTCTTTGTAATCATTATTATTAAAAAGAGCATTGATGTATTTCAACGCTTTAGAAGCATCTGCCGTATTATTTTCCCAGGCTTTCTGATAGAAAGCTTTGGGATCGCGACCCATTTTACCAAGAACTGAGATAATAGCATTGATAGCGTCGTTGTTATCGGGCTCGATATCAATAATATATTCCCAGATTTCCAGTTCTTCGTCATAGAATCCAAGCATGTCTAAAGCATTTGCTTGCTTGGAAAGATATTCAACATCATCTAAGTATAAAGCATTATATTGCTGATATATGGCAACAGCACCTTCATAATCTCCGGCTCGCTCTTTATAATATGATGATAATTGGAGTAAATGCTGATTGGTTACATCATAGCTTAAACCTTCATCAATGAAATAAGCAGCCGAATCCGGTTTCCCCAGTTTCATATAGCATTGAGCCATATCCTTAAATAAAGGATCAATAAAATCTTCAGCACAACCGGCTTCAATGATCTGATGATAATTGCGTAAAGCATCAGCCCATGATTGTTGGATCATGTATTGGCGTCCGTTACTTAATCTAAATTTGCATTTGTTAAGTACTTCTTCTTTTTTCTGTTCTTTTAATGCATTGACTTCGTCAGTATTGGTCTGAGCTTGTGGAGGAACACAATTATATACTCCGAAGATAAGCACTACCACTAAAATAGACAATAACAGCCATTTTTTTATTCTTGACATTTTTTCTCCTATCCTATCCTATCCTATCTATATTTCCCTCTGGTACTGAACCAGTTTTCTGCGATCATGATACTTAAATTAAAGCTATATACTAATTCGTCAACATTGACCGGTTGGATGCCGGTTTGTTCATATATAGTTCCCGTGTTGTATTCAACCATAAAAGCGGCATCAACCCGATTTTGATATTTAGTGAAAGGAACACCAAGACCTAAACTTAGTCCATAGGTCTTAACGGGAATTCCTTGTGAATTTGCCATGTATTTTTCTTCATAAAACACACCTGCCCGATAGGTAAGCGATTGATAATAAGGCAAATACTCACTTAGTTGTCCTCTTTTTTCAAAGCCTAATCCATAATGATTGAAGGGCAATATCTGCGAACCTTCGTAAAATGGATTAAAAGAAAAATCCGATGCAAGATCATCAAACTGATATTGCATCCAGTCAATAGTGAAAATATAACGCGGAATGGGCATATATGCAAGACCAACGGAGAATCTATTGGGAAATACCGATGTGTTATTATATTCTAATGTATCGATATAAGAATAAAAATATCCTGCGTTGTTGGTCATATAATTTGTGATCTGCCGACGAGAAGAATTGCTTACATAGGAGTAAGACGCACCCAATGAAAGTTTTTCAAAAGGTTTAACAGTTATACCACCGGAAAATTTCCAACCGGTAAATCCTTCATCCGTTTCGATCATTACATCTGAAAAAGAATCAGAAATAAAATCCATTTCTTTAATAATATTATAGCCGCCGATCAGAAAATCCGCACTTGCACCTACAGCAAGTTCACCGTGTTTAAAGAAAGAATAACCGGCACCTATAGTAGCAGAGTAAATATTGCCGATAGATGACGCGGTTTCGCTGTATTGATCACCAACTATCTGATAGGATGTATGTGATCTTGTCAATGGTGCCAGTCCAAGAGTAAATCCACCCTTTTGCGAAAGGGGGAATTTTAGCATGCCGTATGAGAATCCGGTATAATTATCAGTGTTTCCCGTACCTACAATGGCATTATGGTTTGTATTGACCGACATCTCAATGCCGGCTTTCCTTATAAAGGCCAGGTTTGCCGGGTTTTGCAGGTTCACGCTAAGTGAATCTGAATAAGCGGTTGAACTTTTCCCTCTACCAAGAGCCGAGACAGAATAATTAAGACCGATTTTTCCAAGACCATACAACTCGAATACGCCGGCAAAACCGAAAGAGAAGAACATTAATAATGTTAAAATTATGGGTGCTTTTTTATTCATCTTTTACCTTTGTATATACTATATCCAATTGTGTCTTAGCCGGATCGATCCTAACTATATTAAAATCATTGTACTCATTGTTCAAATAGAAGAACAGTCCTTCATGGGCCGTTTCTTTGGGATTTGAAGCCATGTATTGCAAGAGCTGTGAAATGTCAATGAGAATTGTATCACTTCCATTGTCAAATATTTGAGATTGAGCTGTGTATAAATAATTAATACTGTCTGCATCCCAAAAATCAGTTTTAAATAATCGAGTAGTTAAATATAATGTATCGTCAATTGCGATCATGCTACTCAATTCGTCGATTACAAGAGTGAGTTCTGCTTTATTTAGCAAGTGTGTCGGACCCAGCAAAGTATCCTGACGAAGATCATCTACCTCAATAAAAGATCTGAATATATTTCCTTGAGAGAGATAAAAAAGCGTGTCAACAACAGAGGCTGTACTTACTGAAAATTGAATATCACCACCTCCAATGACATAGAAGGAGCTGTCTTTCATATAATTATCACTTGTGTCATAAATACTGCATTCAAGCCTTAGGCGTGGGCGAAGATCCGGTAAAGAGGAATATTCGATCGAATGAAAAGCCATCATCCCATCCAATTCATTGCTTTTTGTGACAGTAAGGCCGTTATTGACATATAATGAATCGGGTTGTTTGTACCAATCATTTACAAGGTCAAGGTCCAGGGGAATGATCACGGAATCGGCATCAGTGGGAATGATTATATTGCTATAAAAAGTAGTATTTCCTTCCAGCTTTGATAATACTTCGTCTATATCTGTAATATTTTGCCAATATAATGAAGTATCGTTTCCAAGCATAGCCAGGTCAAGTGAAATATCACTTTCGCTACCCCAGTAATCAGCAATATGTAAAACGATATTAGCTTCATTAATGGTAGCATAAACGCTATCGGGTAAGCCGGACAAAGATACAAAATTAGTGAATTTGATCAGGAAATTAGTATTAAGGTCATTATGATTTCCAACTTTATTTTGGTAAAGCGAATTACCAGAGGCATCAATATTAAGATTTTTAATTCCTGTGATAATGGATTGATCATAAGATAAAGTGTCGACTATTAAAGTCTTGTTTCCGTAGGGAGTTTGAAAAATACCCTCACCACAGGATGACATCAGTACTGTAAGAATGACAAAGCAAAAAAAAGCCAAAGTAGTTCTACTTTGACGTCGAGTTGCGGTTGTAGTAGAGTGGTTACAGACTGTCGAGAAATTCATATAGTTCTTTTGCAATTGGACCCCAAAATTCTATGTTATTGTTAGAGGTGTTTATGTTGAATATTTTATTATGTTCCTTCTTTGAAGATAAAACTTCAGTGATTTTTTTCTTTTTTAACAGTTCATCTAATTTATTGTCTTTTTTAGAGTTTATTTGAATAACGGCATCAGAATGGGTAAGAGCTGCTTGTAAAAGGTCAGTCGGGTCAATAAGTGATTTAGTATCTTCAATATGGAATTTTTTAAGCCCATCTTCAGGAAATGAATAGTAGGGCTCATCAGAACTGAGTACAGAAACAACCTTGGTTTTAGCGAACCATTCATGATCTTTAAATACGGTTTTTAGTAAAACAGGAATTATAGCTGTATGCCAATTATAACAAAGAATGACATCCGGTTGCCAATAGAGGCGTTCGAGCGTATTCAAAGCGGCAAAACAATACATCAGGTAGGTGTCAAAGACATTGCTGTTTTTTGGTAGCTGATAATTACTGGTAACCTGTTTTGTGACCTCTTTATAAAATTCCGGATAGATGTTAAAATAAACCTGTACTCTGGAATCGGGTATGAAAGCTGATTTTACAGAAGAAATTAATTCTTCGTTATTTAATTTGACAGAGATCTCTTTAAGTCGGATAACTTCACGCAGAATATATTTGCGTTCTGAAATATAACCGTAACGTGGAAGGAAAACACGAACATCGATCTTATTTTCATTAAAGATCTTTGAGGTGTTGGAAATAAAATCACCTTCTGTAGATGCCGGAGTAAAGGGTGATACTCGTTTCGAGATGTTGTATATTTTCAGATTCATTCAGATTAACTTGGTTTTTATGCATATAACGCTATAAATTACAAAAATAATACAGTTGTGTCAATCTTTTAACCAATTATATAAAGTAGAATAAAACATTTGTTCATTACTCAATTCTAACGATAATATTCTAAAAAATTGGAACAAATAGCAATGAACTGCATGCAAGTAAAAATGTTTGTACCCGAAAAGAATATTCTTGCAAATTTGAACAAAATCATTAAACTTTCAAAATACATAACAGGTGTACAATGCCTACTAAAATACAAGATAAATCAAAAATGAATCACTACCTTAAAAACTTGCTTATATTGATCGCAGGTGTTATTGCTATTTTCTTTCTAAAGGAGCTGGGTAATATATTCATCCCTTTATTTTTGGCTATCTTTTTTGCTTTTCTTTTTGGCCCCCTTGTGAGCTTTCTATCAAGAAAAAAAGTACCGAATTTTGTGATCTTGATACTATTAATGATTATTGTTACGGTTATTTTATTTTTGATCGGTACCGTTGTCTATGCAAGTATTAGCTCATTTGCGAATGAATTTCCAAAATATCAGGATAAATTTATCATTACCTTTAATAATGTACTGGCTCAATTGAAGATACCGGTTGAAGACGCTCAGTATTTTTTTAAGGATAAAGTGAATTGGTTTGAATTGGCAGATAGAATTTCGCTGCAAAAACTTATTACTTCAACCATGGGGAATTTTCTTGATTTTATCGTATCCTTGATCTTGATGATCTTATTGTTGATGTTCATGGTCGCAGAGAGAAAGAACCTGAACGAGCGGATGGAAGCTGCACTGCTCAAATACAAGAGTAATATAAAGCCCGGTATTGTTAAAGAGATCCAGAAAAAGATCCAAACATACGTTTCACGAAAAACGATTATTAGTTTGGGTACCGCTATTTTTGCAATGATCATTTCTTCATTCTTCAAACTGGATTTTATAATTATTATAGGAGTGATTACTTTTATATTGAATTATATTCCCAGCATTGGTTCAATAATTGCTACGATCTTCCCATTATCCATCTATCTTTTACAATATGGTTTTGGTGGTAATTTTGTTTTTATTTCCGTTTTGCTCATCAGTAGTCAGTTCTTTTTCGGCAATGTTCTTGATCCGCGTTATCT
>JAIPIT010000018.1 GCA_021734505.1 Fidelibacterota bacterium
GTTGAACCCTTACCGGGTTCTTTTTACGATTTCTTTTATAGAATATGGATTTGTAACAAATAAATCCCGAAGGGATTAAACAAGTATATAGGAACAGACTAAAAAGATCCACAACCCTGAAGGGGTTGAACAAACTATCAACCATTTTCAATACATATACTTCGCAACCACCTCGATCAAATACTTGATCTTCGATCTTTCATTGTGGCTAAGATCCCCATCGCGTTTAACTTGCTTGAGAGCCTGCTTTAGGAAGTCTTTCATATTGTCCAGTTTGGTATTTTTCTTACCAACATCACCCTCAATAAAACGTTTTTGCAAGTGATCGAAAACGGTTTGGTTTTTAGGGATCTGCTCATCGTCATCCATGCGGTCAAAAAGGCCTTCAAGGGTCTTCAATGACGAAAGATCATCTTCGCCGAGGCGATCATAGATGTAAGCTGAGTTTGGAGCTTCCGCCAGAACCGTGATCAGATAGGCAAGATAATTACTGATGTTTTCCAATTTTGGATAATCCAGCTTTTCAGCGGTATCTTGGCAGGTATGGTACTGTCGGAATTTACCCGTTGTCATAAAGAGATAGGGTAGGTCGAAGCGATGTAATGGAATGTAATCTCCCGAAGGAGGAATGGCATGAGCGCCCATACGCATAGGAGAAAGGTTCTTAACGGCATTTTGCATTTCATCAATTAGTGGTCCGACGCCGGATTTTTCGGCACCGATCACAAAAAAGATCTCCTGGAATTTTTCCGGGACAGTTCCTTCGCCCATTCGATGACCCAACATATCAAGAATAATTGCCAGATCAATATGTTCAATGATCTCAGGATAATCTTTACAAAAATGCTCCACTCCCATGTGTTCGGAATTAAAGTAAGGGGGTTCTTCGGCATCAAAAAAAGTAATGATCAATGAACGGCGATCGTTTTCGTTATATTGCTCCGCTTCCAGAAAGTGTTTCCCTGCATGAAGTAAAGTGGCAACGGCCGAAGCATTGTCATCGGCTCCGGCATAGTAGCGCAGTCCGGTCTTATGTTTCCCCAGATGATCATAGTGCGCATCCACTAAAATAAATCGGTCTCTGAGTTTACCTCTCCCGGGTATCACTCCAATGATATTCGAACCAATTTCACCTTCCGGCAAGCCTCCGAATTCATGGATATAGCCATTCACGGAACCGGGCTGGATGCCCGCCCGCATCATATTATCGATAATATAATCCCGTGCCGCCTTGGAACCCGGGGTTCCCGTGCGTCGTCCGTTACATTCCCGCGAAGCGAGAAAATGCACGATGTCGATGATTGGATCTATCATATTACTCAAGATTAAAGATTAAAGTTTAAAGATCAAAGATTACTTGACTCTCAATCTTCGATTTTCAACTTTCAACTCTCAACTCTCAACTCTCAACTCTCAACTCTCAACTCTCAACTATAAGAGTATTCCTGCGATCGTTGCGGTGATCCAGCTTGCCAATGCGCCGCCGATCATGGCTTTAAGTGCAACTTTGGCTAATGTGTTCTTGCGGCCGGGAGCCAAAGCGCCGATACCTCCCAATTGAATACCAATAGAGGAGAAATTTGCAAATCCGCAGATCGCATAAGTAGCGATGGTTTGAGCACGTTCGTCAAGAACACCGTTTTGAATATAGGTTCCCAAGGTACCGTACGCTACAAATTCATTGAGTGCGATCTTCATACCCAGCAGGTTTCCGACTTCACCGGCATATTTCCAGGAAACTCCCATCAACCAGGCAAGCGGTTTAAAAATAAAAGCGAACAAGGTTTGGATAGAGCCCGGAAAAATACCGGCGTATTCTCCCTTTACGGGAGAAATACCACTTGTTACAGCATATTCAAAGTATTCATGTTTAAATAGTTTTCCATCGATCAAGCCATCCAGCCAATTGATACCTGAGTCCAAAACGGCCATGACCGCAATAAAACCCACTAGCATGGCACCGACATTTACGGCCAATTTTAATCCATCGGTAATTCCGTTGGATAAAGCACCCAGAACATTTTGCGCGCGTTCCATCTTGGGCATTTTGACCAACCCCAGCGTTTTTGATTTTTTAACTTCGGGGTAGATGATCTTGCCAATGACCAATGCTGCAGGTGCGGACATGACAGATGCGGCAACCAAATGACCGGCATCCACACCCATGGCAATATATCCCGCAAGTACACCGCCGGCGATCGTGGCAAAGCCACCCACCATCACGGTCAAGAGCTCTGATTCTGTCATTTCATTTAAAAACGGTTTGATCAGCAAGGGCGCTTCCGTTTGTCCCACAAAGATATTTGCGGAACAGGAAAGTGTTTCCGCTCCGCTGGTTCCCATGGTCCAGCTCATGAATTTTGCCATGGTTTCAACAAGTTTTTGCATAACGCCAAAATGATATAGAACTGCCATGAATCCGCCGAAAAAGATGATCGTAGGCAAAACAACAAAGGCAAAGAGATAACCGAATCCCGGCCATGCGGCATTCTGTGGGAAAAAATGTTCGGGGTTGGCAAGATTGCCAAAGAGGAATTGAGCACCGTAAAGTGACATGCTCAGGAATTTAGCCACACCATCGGAAAAACTTTTAAATATCTCTTGTCCATAAATGCCCAATGCCGCCGGTGCAGTGAAAATGGAAATTATAAGAATTGCACTTAAATAAGGTTTTGCGGCTTCATATTTTATGAGATATTTGTTCAGAAGCATGACCACGAGGATAAATAGAAAGATCAGGGATACCGGTATTACCTGCATCAAAAAGAAGAAGATAAAACTCAATCCGGCTGAACCAAGAACAATGCCTGTGATCCAAAGAAATTTTGGGTAGGCCGATTTAATAATATCGCGGAAGACATACACGACCAGCAAGATCGCAAAGATCGCCATGCCCAACCAGCTGATCGCTGATTTTTGTAATATGATCAACGCAAAAAGGAATTGGAGAAAAAGACCCCAAAGGACTGTACGTATATTTACTTTATCTTTATGGTAGGAGAGAAGCCAGGCAATGAATAAAAGCACGAAAAGGCCCAATAAACTAATCAATTTCATATTAACCCCAGGAATTATTTATTATATTCAACCGCAATGTAAAATACTAAACCATGGATTGATTTAAAAATGAAAAATGTGTTAAAACCTGTACTTATTATCGTCTTATTAAGTATCACATTCTTGTTTGCCGGCATGCAAATGAGTGAATTATTATTTGTCGCTTGGGGTGAATCGGAAAATGAACTTAGCCATAAAAGTTATCCCGGTTTACATACCGGACCTCTTTCTTTTCAGATAGAAAAAGACGGGATCACCATATTTGATACGGAAAACAAAGAACTTAAGACATTTTATAACAATGGCAATATGTCTACAGAAAAATTAGTGGATACTCACGTTATTGATTTTTATAAAAATAATAATGTGCTTTATTTGCTCAAACCACAGACTATTTATCTAAGAGAGAATGGTGAAACAAAGCTTATTGATAAATTGGATGATCCAAAGAATATGTACGCCGGATTAAAATTGCAAAATGGAGGAATCCAGGCACCTCATCGGAATGGACATGTGGAATGTACCCCGCCCGTCCTGAATAAAGGACAAGGTTCCGAGATAAATGTGACACGTACTTTACCATCCTCGGTCAATATTGAGATCGGTTCAAGCACCTATGTTATAAATGTACCCGAAGTGGGGTCTGTAGATTATATCGGATCTACACCGGACAATACGCATTATATCTATGCCGAATCTATTACATCACATGTGCCGATTGCTGTTCAAAGGAATATTTATCTGATCGACAATGAAGGTGAAGTACTTAATATACTTCATTTACCTCAGCAGAAATTCACTTATATCTTTAAAGAATTTATCGTCGGCGAAGACGGCGAATTGTACCATATGCAGTCGTCCAAAGATGGAATTCATATTTTAAAATGGGAATTAGTCAACGATAACAGTTTCGAAACAAATTACCCTGTGACATATTCCGAGAAATATCATTTTAATCAATTTACAGAAGCTGAACCGGAACAAGAAATATTCATACTCGCTAAAGCAGCGGATGCTTCAGTTACCCGTTCGGAAGCCCTGGCAATAGGTGATGAATATGTTTCACATACCTGGACAGCAACATCAGCTAATATTGGGACGACTGCCACAGTAACAACTCCATCCTGGGTTGTAGTTGGTCAAAACCAGCGTGTTCCCTATAAATGGGGCGGATGGAGTACCGTAGCACAATTTGATGCCGGTATTGCAGGCGGGCAATATGCGGGAGATATCAATACCTCGGTTGTGGACTGGGGTCACTCCGTCGGTGCAGATTGCTCGGGTTTTGTTTCGGTCTGTTGGAAGGCTAGTAAAAAATACGGAACATCGACTTTTAGTCAGTGTTCATCCCAATTATCATCTCCCAATAATCTTTTACCGGCCGATGCAACGAACAAAGCGGGTTCGCATATCCGCATGGTCGTAGAATGGACCAATGATGGAAAACTGGTACAGATCGAGGAAACTGCCAGTGGAACTCCCGGTTGGGCGGCTCGCTATTATACCTGGACCTTGAGCCAGATCACCGATTATGTCCCCATTCGATATGACAATATCATTAATTTATCGGCACCCAGACCGACTTTATTGTCCGTTACAAGCAAACCGGACAGTATCAGTTTAAAGTGGACGACCGATGAGAGCGGTGTTTTTACGGGATATAGAGTTTATAGAAAGACATTATTGCAAGATAATTATAGCGTGATCGCGCAAGTAGCTAAAGGGACACTCATGGCCACGGTCCCTCAAGCCAATGATGTTCATTACGATTATTTTGTTGCCGCTTATAATGCATCGGATAGTGCTAATTATAATGCATCGGATATTTACGCCGCAAAAGCAACAGATTCAGGGAAAGAAATTCTTATAGTTGACGGTTTTGATCGATATTCGGGTTCATATGGATTATCTGTCCATCATTTTGTCAGCTCTACTGCAAAAGCATTGGATAAATGGGATATCGCGTATGGATCCTGTGCCAATGAAGCTGTTATTAGTGGGGATATTGACCTTAGCGATTATGAAATGGTTTGGTGGATCTGTGGTGACGAAAGCACGGATGATGAAACATTTAACAGTGTTGAGCAAGATATCGTTGAATCCTACCTCAAGCAGGGCGGAAAATTATTTGTCAGCGGATCAGAGATCGCTTGGGATTTGGACTATAGTGGAAGTACTGCCGATAAGGCATTTATACATAATTACCTAAAAGCGGCTTATGCCGGTGATGATGCCGGAAACTATTCGGTGTCAGGACAAACATCCACTGTTTTTACATCCGTATCGCTTCAATTCTCCGATGATGGAAGTGAAGCGGATACCTATGCTGAAGACTATCCGGATTATCTTAATACAAGCGGTGGGTCTCAAATTGCATTGAAATATGGTAATAATTATACCGCGGCGGTCAGTTTCAGCGGCATGTTTTCAGGAGGAACCCAAGCCGGAAAGGTTATAACCATGGGTTTCCCATTCGAAACGATCACAATGGACAATAAAAGGGAAGACCTTGCCGGATACATTTTACGCTATATGGGTTATACTGTAACCGTAAATACCGAAACGCTTATTCCTTTGTCGTGTATCTTGCATCAAAATTACCCAAATCCATTTAATCCGCTGACGACGATTGCTTATAGTCTTGATAAACCTTCTTTTGTTAATATTGTAATTTACGATCTTCAAGGCAAACTTATTCAAAACATCATACAGGGTTATCGTAACGCCGGTGAGCATGAGATAATATTTGATGGAACAAAGTTACCGTCGGGTGTGTATGTGTATGGGTTAGAATTAAGTGGAATACTGAATGAGATCAAAAAAATGACCGTGTTAAAATGAGGCATTTTTTATTGTATCAGATATGAATATTGCCTATTTTCGCATAAATATTTGCTTTAAATGGAATTAATGCAACAATTAAACCTAAAACCGAAAGTTTTTTGTATGTTATCAGCTATTATAATAAAGGAGACTTTATGAAAATAAAGCAATTTTCAATATTCTCATTTTTGATATTGTTTGCCAGTCAATTATTGTTTGCGCAAACAGGTGGAAATATGGTTTCTCAATCAGCAGGTCAGGCACAGAATACCTTTAGCCATTATAATTACAATTCAGGAGTGAGTACTCCTGTAGAAGTTGATCCGGATGATTATATGATCGGCAGTGGAGATAAATTCCTTATTCAGATCAATCATTTGACAACAACAACATTTTCAGTTGATGTATCACCTATTGGCGAGATGATGATCCCCGGTATCGGACAAGTACATATCAGTGAATTAAAATACAGTGAAGCCGTAAAATTGATCAAAGATAAATGCAAACAACGCTACTCAACAGCGGATGTCGATGTAAATCTATATGATGTAAGAAATGTTCATATTCCGGTTTTCGGAGCGGTTCAGAATCATGAAATGATCACCTTATTTACGGAATCGGATGTCAATAATGTTACAGAACCATCAGTAAAAACTCCGCAAACTGCCGGTACCATACAAAAAAGAGATATGACTGGTGTTACAGTAGACAATAAATATGCATTGCCGGCCTCTTTACGCTTGAGCGATCTTATGAGCATGCTTTCACTTCACTATTTGGCAAAAGATTTTGAGATTGAGGTACGCGGATATGATGACACCACGGTTGTCAATATCTACAATTACTATTTAAAAGGCGATCTTGACGAAAATCCTTTCCTTTACAAGATAAGATCAATATATATCCCCTATGCCGATGTGGCAAAAGAATGTATTCATGTTTACGGGCCGATCAATACCAAAACAATTGTTCCAATAATTCCGGGTGAAAAAGTATATGAATTTATTCAACGGAAAATACAGCTCACCGATATTACAAACTATGATGCCATAACTTTAAAAAGAGATGGAAAGATCATCCTTGATCAATCAAATAGTAGGGAAGATCAAAATATCGAATTGTTGGCCGGTGATATTTTAGAGGTTTCAGGCACAAAACGCATTATGGTCAATGGCTTTGTTCGTGAGCCCGGAATTTATAATTACATTCAAGGCCATACCGTTGCAGATTATATTGCAATGGCCGGAGGCGTAGATGTAAAAGGCAGTAATAAAAGTGTCATGATCATTCGAAATGAAAATAAGATCAGGAATGCGGAAAATAAACTCGTTGAACGTGGTGATATTATTATCGTCAACAGATCAATGAACAATATTTTTCTTGGTGAAATATCCGTTTTGGGATTTCTATCAATGATAGCATCCATTTTCTTATCATTCATTGTAGCGTATAACACAACACCAGCATAGGTTGAAATATGACAACAGAAAAAAGAAAAGAATTACCCCGATTAATTAAATTGATCCAAAAATATTTTTGGAAATTACTTATTGTCAACGCAATCGTTGGCGTTATTGCAGTTGGGATATTGCTCATACTTCCCGAATGGTACAGAAGCACGGCCGTAGTAATATCGGAAGAACAGGGAAATCAGCTTAATGTCACATCTGCCGCTATGAGTAGCTTAGGATTTGGGGCTGGAATATTCGGTCAAAATGAAGAGACATTAAGGTATATAAGATATTTAAAAAGCCGCACGATCGCGGATAAAGTAATTGATGAATTTGACCTGACGACTCAATGGAAGAAAAAATACAAGATAAAAGTATATGAAAAATTGAATGAGGATATATCCTTTGTTGATAATGAAGATGGCTCTATCAGCATTAGTTGTGCGTATAAAGAAGATCCTCAGAAAGCTGCAGATATAGCAAATTATTATGTTAATGAGCTCATGAATATGATAAAGAAATTTGATAGTAATTACGAAGAATACGTTGGAGATGTTTTTACAATACAAAATAACAAATTATATGAAATTGAAACAAAATTTGGTGAATTTCAAAAAGAAACAGGAATATATAATTTGGAGCAGCAATCAGGATTTGCCTTTCAAGCATTAACGGAACTGGAAGTCCAAAAACTTCAACTTGAAATTCAACGGGATATTTATAAGAATAATTCTAAAGATAACGACCCAAGAATAAATGAACTTGAATCACAGATCAGAATGTATAGCAATAAGATACATGATTATAAAACAAGTAATAAGTATTCGAATATACCTGTTGATAAATTATCCGTACAAGGAATTGAGTACTTAAGACAATATCGTGATCTTATGGTTCAAGAGCAGATAGTCCAGTTTTTAGCTGTAGAATATGAGCAGGCAAAATTATCCAATGAGCAAGAAGAAGTTAAATTAAACGTAGTGGATTATGCAGTACCTGCAGACTATAAGTACAAACCAAAGCGCGCCAGCAGTTTGATTCTGATATTATTGGTCAGCGGATTACTTAGTCTTACGGCATTGAATATAAAAGAAACATATTTTAGCTAGATTCAGGGATGAATTATAAAAAGCTGTATATACATTTCCCCATGCTCATTCTAATATTTGAATGGGTCATTGTTCTATACCTGCATTATCATAATCCATATCATTTTATAACGATGTCAAAAGATACGTTGACGATCCTGCTAACGGGATTATCGTTTATTATCTTGGGATATTATTTCATAAGTTCTTTCTATTTTAGTTCAAGTAATGAATTACCGGGTGATCACAATGAAATAAAGATCAATGAGGCATTGCTTGGTAAGATCATTCTTCTGATATCGTTAGTGTCTGTTATTGGTTTAATTTTTATCTTGCAAGAGATCTCCACATTAACCAATAATTTTTCCATGTATTTTAATAATCCGATATTTGCAAGAGAACGGATCGTATTAATGCAAGAAGGAAAAATTGCAACAGTATCATTCTTCCGGTATAAGATCGGCATTTACCTGTTTTCATTTATGTATCCGTTTGCGGCAGTAGCGGGAGTTGTTTCCCTGTTAAAAACAAAATGGAGATTAACGGGAATAATTCCATTGATATTAGTTATAATGTACAGTCTTATTCACTTAAATCGAGTAGGTCTGATCTCGGCTTTGGGATTGTTCTTTTTTGGCAGAATTTATTTTGGGATGTATTTAAATCCTCAAAGACGCAGATCAACAACACTTAAAACTGCTATTAGCCTTCTTATTGGAACAGTGTTCATTGCTGCTTTCTTCTTTTTTATCTTTAAGATTCGATCAAGCAAGAATATAGACATTGAATATTATGCAATGCGAAGTACATATTCTTATTTGACCGGTTCGGGTTCGGCACTTGATAAATTTATTTTTGAAGGAGTTAAACCCCTTTATGGTGCATCAAGTTTTAGATCAATTTTCAGGTGGCTGGCAAGCTTCGGATTAGTTGATCATAGCATAGCTCTTAGCAATTTCAATAGCTTTGTTAATATCGGAGAAGGGTTTCCAATGAGGTTGAATACATATACATTTGTGAAATCTCCTTATGAAGATTTTGGCATAGTTGGGGTAGGAATTATTGGTCTTATTTGGGGAATGATTACGCGTTATTCTGTTGAAAGGTGTTTCAGAGGATTCAGTTTTTTGAACATATTTCTTGTTTCAATTATGATACTTTCATTATTCATGACGTTTTTTGAATTCTTTTTTCAGGGTATTGTCATGTTTGTCTTTTATTTTATTGTCATTTTCGTTTTCGAAAAGTATTTAAAAGTAAAAAATGCCTTATAGCTTGATATGGGATATTATGAATCAAGAACAGCGATCGGTAGTTTAATATGAAACTACTATTTTTAGCGGATGGTGCATCCGTACATACGAATAAGTGGGTAGTCTCTTTATTGAAGAAGGGACATCAAATACACCTTTTCAGTTTAAATTCTTTTGATCAAAAGGCCTACGTTGAATTCGAGAAGAACTTTAATCATACTGTTTTTAATCTTACAGAACGCAAGACAATACTCGGTGGATTGAATAAATTATCATATCTTAGAGTTGTAAAAGACATCAAACACGTCATCAAGGAATTTAAACCCGATCTGTTACACGCGCACTTTGCAACAAGTTACGGAATGTTGGCGGCAAAAGTTGATTTCCATCCGATGATCATATCTGTTTGGGGCTATGATGTTCTTCATTTTCCTAAACGTTCTTTTATACATAAGAAAATTCTTGAACATAATATATCAAAGGCAGATAAAATACTCTCAACAAGTCATATGATGGCGAAAGAGACGAAATTATACACTGATAAGCCGATTGAAGTTACTCCATTTGGAATTGATATGGAAATATTCAAACCATCTGATAAAACCTTTCCATCATTAGATCGTGATAGTTTTATAATAGGAACCGCAAAAGCGCTTGAAGATAAATATGCAATTGATGATCTGATCAGATCTTTTACTATTCTAGTCCACCGACACCCTGAGAAGCAGTTACAACTTGCAATAGCCGGAGATGGTTCATCGGAAGATAAACTACATGAGTTGGCAAGTAGTCTAGGCGTAACGGAAAAAACCGTGTTTTTGGGCCGGGTAAATCATCGTGATATACCCGATTTCTATAATTCAATAGATGTTTTTGCTACACTGTCTTTAGAGGATAGTTTTGGAGTGTCTGTTATTGAGGCAGGGGCATGTGGGAAGCCGGTTGTCGTAACAAATGTTGAAGGTTTACCTGAGGTTGTAGAAAAAGACAAGACGGGGTATGTTGTTCCCAAAAGAAACCCGGAAAAAGCCGCTGATGCCTTTGAAGCGTTGTTGCTTGATAAATCTTTGAGAAAAGAAATGGGGAATGCCGGCCGACAACGAATTATGTTGCATTACAATTGGGATAATTGTGTAGATCAAATGCATAATATATATTTAGATATGGTAAATAAATGCTAGGCTTGATCAAAAAAACCGTAAATTCTTTTCATAAAAGAGGTGGTTTCCATATTTTTATTTCGACCATCTTCCTTCGTGTAATCCAATTTATATTGGGTGTTCTGATCATACGACTTCTTACAAAAGAAGACTATGGTAATCTAAGCTATGCAATAACCATTACACAATTAATTGTACCTTTTAGTGGTGCCGGTTTATTTCTGTCTTTATTACATTTCGCACCTATCCAAAATGATCTTAATGATAAAGTTAACTTATTGAATTTTACCATAAAGCGTGGTTTTCTCTATTCCTTGATAGTTAGCGGATTGATAATTGGACTAGCACAACTGGTCGCAATGCGAATGCCGGGTTCTGTTATATATCTAAGGTTATTTTCTATTTATATCATATCTTATTTCCTTTTTCAAACTGCCGTGTCGTTTTTACGTGTTTTAAAAAGAAATAAAGCATATGCTGCCGCTCTTTTATTAAACTCAATTCTTATTTTGATATTAAGTCTTTTAGGTGTGTTCCTTTCTAATGGTGTCGGTTACACAATAGGTTTCTCATTAGCACCGGCGGTTACGGCCATTGTAGTCTTTGTAGCAATAAAGAAAAAAGAAAAGATCGATTTTAAGGTTTACGATAAGATCAAAGAATTACCTGTTAAAATTTCTGATTACACCCAATATGGTATTTTTGCTGGTTTGGGTAATATTGCCTCTCAAATGGCCTGGCAGTTGGACACGGTCATGATAGGCGTATTATTAGCTCAGAGCACAATGGTTGCAACCTATAAAGTAGCTGCCCTAATACCATTTAGCCTGATCTTTATTCCAAGTGTGTTTATGCAAACGGATTTTGTTTATATCGCAGAGAAATATGAAAACAAAAAGTATCTGATCAATTATTATAAAAAATACCTGTTCATCTTTTCTGTGATCGTGATCACAATTCTCACTGTTTGGTATATTTTTAGTGGCAGTATTATTGGATTATTTGGATCGGAATATATTGATGCTCTACCTATAATCAATATTCTTATGATCAATGTTGCCAGTACATTTTTGTTTAGAGTACCTCTTGGTAATATTTTGGCTGCAGTGGGGAAAGCCAAATGGAACAGTTGGTCTGCGATCATTTTGTTATTGATCAATTTTATTTTGAATTATTTTTTAATACCAAAATATGGCATAACAGGAGCGGCATATGCGACCGTAATTTCAATATCGCTAAGTTCGGCTGTTAGTATGGTATTATTCATTAAATATTTGAACGGACTAAAACAAATTGAATAAACTTTGATTGTAAGAAATTTTAATAATAAGGCTGTGACATAAAATAAATTTAAAAGGTTATCTATAAAATAATTAATTATGAACGATAGAAATACAACACCCCCCTTCCTCAGCGTTCTTCTTGCTGTAAAGAATGAAGGACAATACATTGAAAGCACCTTGAAAATGCTTTTTGAACAGGATTATCCCCAGGATAGGTTTGAAGTCATTGTTGCAGATGGTTGTTCTGATGATAATACGGCTGATATCGTAAAAAAATTTGCAGAAACACATGAAAATTGTGTTCTCCTGAAAAATAAAAAAATATTGTCAGCTTCCGGATGGAATCTGGGGATAGAACATTCAAAGGGTGAAGTTGTTTCTTTTTTAAGCGGTCATGTTGATTTTGATAAAGATTATTACCGCAAATTGGTCAAGCGTCTTAATAAAGATGTTTGCGGAGTGGGTGGACCCTCTTTTACAAAAGGGAAGGGACTTAAGGGAAAGATCATTTCTTTAGCGTATCTCTCGGTTTTTGGAAGCGGAGGCGCAAGTTTTCTGACCGACTCCGAAGAAGGTTTCGTTGAATCGATCGTTTTCGGGTGTTACTGGAAAGAAAATATTCAAAAGGCTGGTGGCTTTGATGAAAATTGTTTCAGAGGACAGGATTGGGATCTTAATGTTCGCTTGAGGAGTTTGGGATATAAACTCTATAAGGTTAATGATGTAAAATCCGAGCCCTTTGTGCGCGATTCATTTAAATCTTTATGGAAGCGCCATTATAATGCCGGTCTTTGGAAAATGTACATAAACAGGAAATATGAGAATTCTTTTCTTGTACGGCATTTGATCCCACCGATATTTTCTTTGGGATTGACAGCCGCTATTGTCGGTGGGTTGTTTTGGAATATATTATTGCTGATACCTGCTTTTGTACTTCTTTTCTATTTATTGATCTCGCTTCAAATGACGATAAAATACCATCTTCGATTTTATAATATATTCATTTTTATGCCGGTATTTTTTATCATACATTATTCATATGGTGTTGGTTTTATGCTAGGATTAGGAAAACATGAAAAATAAAATTCCAATAGTTCTTTTGGTCATTTTTAACGTTGCATTTTCAATGCAATTATTTGTTCCGATTGCCGATCCTGTTTATGATTATCTCGAAAGACAAGCGACCAGAGGTTTTATCCCCGAATTCATGAATGACACAAAACCTCTGCAAAGAGATGATATAGCATCATGGCTTAATAAAATGTATGAGATCAGATCAGATCTCCATCGGGTTGACCGTCAACTGCTATCCCAATATATGTCCGAATATCGTCCCGAATTAACGGATATGAAACATGTTGATCTATCCGATTCAAGCGAATCCAGACTTGGATTTTCATCTTGGGCTAATTTTAAAAATGACATGAAAAGTATAGCTAAAGATGATGTGGGGATGGAAGAAAAACATATTTATGTCATGGAAGACGAAAACAATACCGTTTGGGTTGATGCTGATTTTATGGTCAGGGGTGAGGGGCGAAACAGTACCTTGCGTTTTGTAGATCAATTGGGAGCTTATGCATCTATTCAAACCGGAGAACATCTATCATTTTTTGTTGATGGGTATTTCTTTCACCAATTTGTCCCGGATGATTGGCTGGAACCGGTTAAAGAATTTAAGGGAAATTGGTTTAATCTGGGTGGTGATGTTGAAAAGATCGCAACATGGGACAGGTCGGAAGCTTATGCAAATCTGTCAGGCAAATTCGGTACCCTTACAATTGCACATCATCCCATCAACTGGGGAAATTCACTCAATTCAGTTATTCTTTCGGATAATGCCGTTACCTTTGGTTCGATAAGATGGTCGAAACAGTTCAAGCATTTTCGGTATAATTTCTTACATGGTTCCTTAATGACACCCACCTATGAAAGGATGGATGACAATGGACGATACTATATTCCCAAATACCTTGCGGCTCATAGAATTGAGATCATGTTCTCACCCAAAATTCATTTAAATTTCTCTGAAATGATCACTTACGGAGGAGAAGATAGGATACCGGAGATCACCTATCTTGTCCCCACCATATTTTTATGGCCGTCCGAACATACTTTAGGAGATCGAGACAATAAAATGATCTCGCTTGAAGCTGAAGTGTTTCCGCTAAAAGGATTACGATTATATGGTACGGTATTTTTGGATGAATTGGTGTTCAGCCAGATCTTCAAAGATTTCTGGGCGAATAAGTATGCTTTGCAAGCCGGCTTCCAATGGTCTCCAAGAGCTATACCGGCAGATTTAATTGTTGAAGCAACTGCGGTACACCCCTGGACCTATACTCATCGTTTTGTTTATGGAAATTATACGCATCATGGAAGAGAACTTGGTTTTTTTGCTGGTCCGAATTCACAACTGATCACAACCAAATTAAACTATGATCTTTCCGGAAAAAATAGACTGACACTAAGCTTTAGTTCTTTATTGGAAGGATCTGATTCTATTCTGGTTGATGATACAGTCTACCCCATAGGTGGAAATGCTAATCAAGATGACTATGACCGTGCACTAAGTCTGGATTATACGACAAAGTGGCTTATGGGGAATTTGACAAAAACAACAAGTCTAAAGCTTGAATGGTTATATCGCTGGCGGAACCAAATACAATTTTTAAGTACATGTGAATTGCGTAGTATTCAGGGGAATCCTGATATCTATTATTCTATTCAATTGAATTTAAATTACTAACGGAATATTATATGAACAAAACCTATAAAATAGCATTATTTATTTCAGATCTTCTTTCCACCATGATCGCTTTCATTGGGGTGTTCTGGCTAAGGTATCGATCCGGCCTTTTTCCCATTGATGTTGAACTTTATATCTCGGATTTGTGGTTACCCACAATAGCATTGTACGCATACTGGCTTATTTTCTACCTCTATAACGGCTTGTATCATCTACCGGAAGCGCCATCCCGTACGGATGAGAATATAAAAGTATTCAGGGCAACAAGTTATGGTGTGATATTACTCTTTCTTTTGACATTTGATTTATTCAATCCTTTTTCTATCGGCAGATTGATCATTGTTATTTACTGGCTTGCCCAATTATTCATAACCATTCTATTTAGAAGTATTATTCTTTCCGTTCGCCATAATCAATTGGTGAAAGGTATTGGACTTACTCCGAGTTTTATAGTAGGATGTAATTCGAAGGGTTTTGAAATATATGAAAAGATAAAGCAGTATCCCGCTTTGGGCTATGATATATTGGGATTTATTTCTACTGATGATGAAGACATCGGCGATGATACTTTTGAAGGTATTCCGGTAATAGGGAAATTGGACGACATTTCCGGATTGATCAAGAAGTATCAAGTAAAACAACTGGTAATAGCTTTTGCTACCGATAAACATGAAAAGGTTCTTGATGTGATCAATAAGGTTGCCGATTCTCGAGTTGGGATGAAAATACTACCGGATATGTATGATATTATTTCCGGGTTGGCTAGAACTCAACAGATCTATGGAATACCGCTGATCGATATCAATCCCGGGATCATGCAACCATGGGAAAAATTCATTAAAAGATTAACTGATATTACCATCTCTATTTTAGGCCTTTTGATGTTTTTACCATTTGGTTTAATTCTTGCCTTATTAATAAAGATAGATTCCAGGGGGCCTGTTTTTTATACTCAAGATCGTTTGGGTTTATATAGCAAGTTATTTCGTATTATAAAATTTAGAAGTATGAAACATAATGTTAAAGAAGCAGGAGAAAAAGTTATTCTAACAACAGAGAACGATGTAAGGGTAACAAAGATCGGCCAATTTATCAGACGCTTTAGGATTGACGAAATACCACAGTTGATCAATGTACTAAAAGGTGATATGAGCATTATCGGTCCAAGACCGGATATGCCAAAACTCACCAAACAATTGGAAAAACAAATTCCATTATATCGACATCGTATGAAAGTAAAGCCGGGAATCACCGGTTGGGCCCAAATTTCAGTCCCATATCCTCAAACCCTGGAAGAAGTGATCCAAAAGTTTAATTGCGATATTTATTATATCGAAAATATGTCTCTCAAACTCGATCTGAAGATCATGCTGAACACGGTTGCGATCATGTTTTCGGGATCAGGAACTTAAGATAGTTGATAGTTGAAGGTTGAAGGTTGATAGTTGAAGCGTTGAAGTGTTGAAGTGTTGAAAAGAGGAAGAACTGAAGAGTTGATGGGTCGATAAGTCGATTCAGCCTTCGCGCAAGGCTACGGCTGACAAAGGTTGATAAGTTGATGAAAGGGTAAATGATTTTCAACCTTTTCAACCCTAAACCTCTAAACCGCTAAACCCCTAAATTTCTTCTTATTTTTTTCTTGCTATTAATCCGATTATATGGGTATATTTTTCGACAGAGCGTATAAATATGAAAAAATTACATCTAATTGCATTGATCCTACTTGTCCTGACCAGCGGCATGCTGTTTGCATGGGATGGATTTAATTATGTGGTCGCTAATGAGCATAATTCGGGTATTCGGGTTGATTGGCAGGCGAAAGATGAACATGGTGTGCATTATTACGAGATCTACCGCTCTCGTTCTGATAGCGATATTTTAGATAAACGTGCTTCAGTTACCGCATTGGGAGTTGGAGCCTCATATACTTTTCAGGATGATAATATATTTTCAAAATCATCCGAAACCGGAAACTATGTATTCGATTATTATATTCGTGCCGTCATGAAAGATGGTTCCTTTAAAAATTCCGACAAAGTACAGGTCTCTTTGACAAGTCTTGGCGTTACCCAACAAACATGGGGCAGCATCAAAGCAATGTTCAGATAAATTTTTTAATGATAAAAATAATAAAGGCGGTCTTGACCGCTTTTTTGTTTGTATGCCTTTTTTGTGTGTAAAAATTCCGCTATATTGTGTTATGAAAAAAAACCAGATCATAATCCTTCTGTTTATCCTTTTAAGTGTAGCGTGTCTGTTATCGGCACCTCTTTCACCAATATCGATAGCCCGTTTAAAATATGAGGGTGGCGGTGACTGGTACAGCAATCAGGGATCATTGGAAAATTTAATGCGTTTTATAGAAAAAAGTACGGGAATAGATATGTCTGAGCGTCAAGCGGTTGTTGAACCCGGCTCACCGGAGCTTTTTCAGTATTCTTACATTTACATGAATGGACATGGAAATATCTATTTCAACGAAGAAGAAGTTCGAAGAATGAGACATTATCTTGAAAATGGCGGTTTTCTGCATGCGGATGATAATTATGGTATGGACCATTCATTTCGCCGGGAAATGAAGAAGATCTTTCCCAATAAGGATTGGGTTGAGCTCCCTTTTGATCATCCCATTTATCACCAAAAATTTGATTTTCCCAATGGCCTGCCAAAAATACATGAACATGATAATAAACCTGCCCAAGGTCTGGGATTGTTCCATGAAGGCAGATTGTTTGTTTTTTATACCTACGAGTGTGATCTTGGAGATGGTTGGGAGAATGAAGAAGTACATCAAGATCCCGAAGCACTTCGAAAAGCAGCTTTGCAGATGGGGTGCAATATTTTTTTATATCATTTAAATCGATAATCAATGAATATCCAAAGCCAAATATTCTTTTCAAGCATTCTTGATCATTACCGCCGGCAAGAGGCTAAGGATGGGCTCAAACATATCGGATTATTATTTGTTATTCTGAATTCGGTATATTTTATTCTCTGTCTCTTTTTGGAAAGTATTTGGTATTTATCTCCTGCCGTAAAAGTTGTGCTTTGGTGGATGTTGTCTGCAAATGCAGTATTCCTGTTCCGTGCCATAAGTTTATTCATGAAGTCCTTTGCCAAACATAGCCGTTCCAGGGAAGAGGCGTTATTGCTTCACATAGGGCAACAATATCCGGAAATAAATGATAAATTGCTTAATCATTATCAATTATCGCACATGAATGATCCGATAAGCGATTATGCGGTGGAAGCCTTTATTGAAAAATATCCGGGCACCTTTTTCGAGCAAAGTTTTAAAACCCGGCCGATGAAAAATAAACGAGATCTGGCAGTCGGCTTAGTGAGCTGTTCTTTAATAGTGTTTCTTTTTTCTATTTCAGCTTCCATGAGGATCTTTCATATGCACAGAAGTTACGAGCCGGAAAAAAAATATGAGATCAATCTTTCCCCCGCTGATACCAGTCTCTATACCTACGATTCACTGAGCCTTCATATACAACGCCTGGCACCCGATCGTTTCCCGGTTGAGGTTTATGTGCTGGACAGTACAATGAAGGCGCCTGCATTGTTATTTCGCTCCCGTGACTCGGTATTAAACTACTCGGTAGGTCGATTACAACAAGCTGCCACCTATTTTGCACGTCTTCGACGACCGCATTTTTTCTATCCGAGAAAATTCATAGATTCGGATACTTTAAATGTCACTTTGTTACAACGTCCTCGAATCAGAACTCTTGATTTTGAAGTTCAATCACCGGAATATGCCAATATCCCCAATGTTTATTATCAAGGTAATATAGATCGTATCTCTTGTCTCAATGGGTCAAAGATTAATATTGATATTCATTTATCCGAAGAACTGGGTGCTTCATATTTAATAAGTGAATATGATACTCTCAAATTGGAGATATTGGATAGACAGGGTCATATTTCATGGATACCTGAAAATTCGGATAATATTAAATTACTGCTCGTTAATAAAAATGGGATAGCACTTGAATCTGCCCCGGTTTATAAGATCGAATTGGAAAAGGATGCATATCCTGTCCTTTATTTGCTCAGTCCCAAACTTCAGGATGAACTACTGCTGAACGAAGATCTGCAATTACCCTATGTTGCCCATCTCCAGGATGACTTTGGCATATCCTCTTTTAGTGTTAATTATTCAATTCACTCCGAATACAGTTTAAGTACGGATATGTCGATCTATACGATCCAACTTCCTTTTGATAATGCCTTGCGTTTGCAAACACGTGCGGGTGTGTGGGAGATCGATCGCTTTATTTCACCGGGCTCTGAAATAAGATATTATTTTGAATTAAGTGATAATAATGCAATCAGTGGACCCCAAACGGTCCGTTCATCACTCTTTTATGCTAAATTCCCAAGTTTGGGAGATCTTTTTGCCCGCCAGGATGAGGCTCAGGAAGAAACTATGGCACAACTTGAAGATGAAGTGCTTTCTACAGGTGAGATCATTGAGGAACTTGATGAAATACAAAAACAACTTCTGCAAGAAGGTGAACTAAGTTGGGAAAATAAAACAGCGCTTGAGGAAAATCTGAACGCACTTGAAAAAGCTCGTGAGGAGCTTAAAAATATGCAGTCATCCATGGATGAGCAAAAGAAATTCATGGAAGAAAATGCCCTGTTCTCAGATAATGTCATGCAAAGTTTTGAGCAGTTACAAGAATTGATGAATGAATTGATCGATGATGAATTATTTGAATTGATGCAAAATATTCAGGATAAGCTGGAACGAAACGATATGTCCGATATGGAAGAAATTATGAAAGATTTCTCTGAAAAAGCTAAGCGTTTTGAGGAAAGCCTGGATCGCATGCTTGCAGTATTTAAACGCATACAGCAAGAGCAGCGTCTTGAAGAGCTTGGTCAGCAAATGAAAGAAACTTTGCAAGAGCAGGAGAAGCTGTTGGAAGAAAGTGAACAAAAGTCTCCGGATGAACTTTCCGAGCAGCAAAAAAAGATCAGCGAGGATTCCAAAGATTGGGAGAAACTGGGGCGGGAATCATCCGAGTTATTCAAAGATGCTGATAAGGAAGCATTTGAAGAATTTATTAAGAAAATGGATGAAGCTGATATTTCTTCGCTTATGAGTGACGCGAGTGAAAACTATCAAAGATCTGAACTACAGGAAGGACAACAGAAAAGCTGGGAATCTGCAGAGAGGTTGAGTTCTTTGGAAAATGATTTTTCGCAAATGGCTTCTAAGATGATGCAGAAACAAAAAGATGATGTAGAAAATGCCTTCCAAAGGGCTTTTTATAAAACAATTTATATGTCTTATCAACAGGAAGAAACATTGGAAGAAGGCAATGAACTGATAATTGGATCACCTTTTATTCATGTTTTTACAAGTCATGAAAACAACATCATGCAAATGGCTTTGAATATCAATGATGATCTGCTGGCATTATCTAAAATGACATTTCTGGTAGATAAAGCCATCGGTCAAGCTCTGGGGCAAGTGATCGGAAATTTGCGTTCCGGTATTCAAAATGTAGAAGATGCAAAGCTTTCACTGGGGAAAGACAATTTCAATACCGCCTATGAGAATATGAATGATCTTGGACGAATATTGTTTGAACGAATGAATATGGTCCAAGAGGAACAACAGGGCAATGCTTCTGGCATGGAATTCTATATGCAGCAGTTGCAGCAAATGGCCGGTGAACAACAACAATTAAATTCTTCTATGCCTCAACCCGGTATGAGTGGCAGTCCGGGTTCCATGATGGATCAACTTGCAAAAATGGCGGCTCGTCAGCAAGCACTGCGGCGTTCCCTGAAACAAATGCAGCAGGGTATGTCGGAAGGTAGTGGAAGTGCAAAACGAATGACCGGTGATCTGGACCGTATTGCCAGAGATATGGAAGATGTGATCAACCAGATGAGAAAGAATCAGGTAAATCGACAAACTATTATGCGCCAGGAACAGATCGTTCAGCGTTTGCTGGACGCCAGTCGGTCAGCAACATCGCGCGATCACAAAAAAGAACGGGAATCCACGACCGCCAAAGATATTCTTCGGGAAAATCCTCTCAGTCTGCCGGGTGATCTTGGTGAACATGAATCTTTGATCAATGCACTTCGACGTGAAGTTCAAAACTCCAAGCTTTCACCTCAAGAAAAACGGGACATGGAGCGTTATCTGGAATCATTGCTTGAACAACAAGAAATCAAGGGAATTAAGAAATAACCGTGAATCGAATAGCTTACATTTTTACACTGATATTTATCATGATGTTTTCCCTTTTACGGGGAGTTGATGATGTTCAGGAAAATTCTTATCGTCAAGCTATTACTTTTGAAAAAAGCGGAGAATACAGTAAAGCAGAATCGCTTTATGTTGATCTCTATTCGACCAACCCCGATAATTTTAATTATTTTACGCGATATAAAAACATGCTGATCCAGCAGCGCAAGTATAAAGAATTGCTGCCTGTATTGGAGAAAAGAGTAGAAGATCGTTATTATGACACGTATCAAAAACTTGAACTTTCTGTCCTCTATTACACCTTGGGCGAGCAGTCCAAAGCCGATAAAATATGGAGATCTGTTTTCGACTCTAAGACCAAGAGTATGGTAAATTCTTATGCTAATAGTATTTATCAGGATGTACTTGAGTATGGGCAGGGTAACAGCTTTTATTTAGTTACTCGAAAACTACGTGAGATCACAAATAATCGGGAGTTATTGGTCCAATATAATTTCACAACTTCATTAAGGTACCGGAATTGGGATGAAGCTGTAAAAGAGATCATTGAGATATTGAAAAGCAATTCGAATAATCTTCGTTATGTCCGTAACGACTTGTTTCGCTATGAGCCGGAATCTGATCTATATCAGCGAGTCATTGCTGAATTGTCCGGAATTGAAAGTACAGAAGGCAAGGAATTGCTTTCCGAAGTATATATTCATCTACAGGATTACCAATCGGCATTTGATGTTTTAAGCGGAGCTAATAATGATCAAAGCATGAATGATGCCATGCTGAAGTTTGCTAATCGTATGTTCATACGAGCTGAATATGCTATTTCCCATAAAGCGGCAAAATGGGCTGAGCAGAATTTTAGCAATGAAGAAAAAAAGATATCAATGGCTTTATTGGGCGCAAGATCTCAGGAGCAAATGTTCTATAAACAGATCAAAAAACCTTCTTTGGTTTTCGTTCCCTTTGCATCCGATTTTACAAACTTAAGATTTGAACCTTTTGGCTTAAAGGAAACCGCTTTGATCGAATCGGCATACTTATGTTACGATTCACTGTCCGGTTTTCATGGAATTCAAGGTGAAATGGCAAGTCTTAGACATGCAGAGATCTCATATAGGGTATATCAAGATTTTGATAGAGCGCTTGAAGAATACATTACTCTTGCCGATAAAGCCAATATGAAAATACGCCGGGATGTTCTTTCAAGGATATCGGATATCTACATGGCTAAAGGGGAATACGAAAGCGCCGTATTATTTCTCGAAAATGCCGGATCGAAATACCGTTTAATGGTTCATGAAGAAGACCGGCTTTTACCGCAAAGATATTTTTCATCTATTATCGCAGGTGACATGGATTCAATTACAGAACGAACCATGTATGTTTTGGCTATGCTTCCCAAGGAGGATCCTTTATACAATGATGTATTAGCTTTTGCGGGCTTTATCAATATTATTGCCAAGGATACTCTTTCCCGTGAATATTGGTTGGAGGGTGAACGCTATATTCTGAAAAATAACATTGCTCAAGCCCGGGAGGTTTTTAAAGACTTACTAGATAAAAATTCCCCGGCAAAAACGATCTATGCCATACGTTATCTTGATTGCATAAATGTTTTGCAGGATCAAGATGCCGAAGGTGTATTTTGGGATAATTATTATCAAATGCTGCTGAAAACGGATATGGCAGACTATTTTATGCTTCGATATGCCGAATATTATGAAATAATGCAGAAATTTGAAATCGCCATTGAAATATTTGAAAAATATTTACTATCTTATCAGGAAAGCATGTATTATGAAAATATTCGAGAGTATGTACGACAACATTATTCAATAGGTAGGCCATGATTGATATAAATAAACAAAATGAACTGATCAATGCTGCAATGAAAGTACGGGAAAATGCATATGCGCCCTATTCAAACTTCCAGGTAGCAGCAGCACTTTTATGTGCAGACGGAGAGATCGTCAGTGGAATAAATATGGAAAGCAGCTCTTATGGTCTGTCCGTTTGTGCTGAACGAAATACCATAGCCACAGCAGTTGCGAAAGGCAAAAGGGATTTTATTGCAATGGCCATTGTTAGTCGAAATGGTGTGACTCCTTGTGGTGCCTGCAGACAGGTACTATTTGATATTTGCGGAGATATTGATATTATTCTTGGGGATGAAAAAGGGAATATTCAGGATACAACAACGATGAAAGTCTTACTTCCCAAGGCCTTTAGTCGTAAAGATTTGGGATAAGGTTATTTATGGGCAAAAACATTATTATTGGAATTGCAGGTGGCAGTGGATCAGGAAAAACCTCAGTGGCCAAAGCATTGGTCAAAGATATGCACCTGAATGGTACGGTCATTATTGAACAAGATTGGTATTACAAAGATCTGGCTCATTTACCGCTGGAAGAACGAATGAAATGGAATTTTGACCACCCCGATTCCGTGGAATTTGATCTGCTGATCAAAGATCTTAATGCCATGGTCAACGGTGAAACTGTTGAAGTGCCCCAGTATAATTATGTCACACATTCGCGGACAAAAGAAACTTTGACAATTAAACCACAGAAAGTGATCATCGTTGAAGGTATTATGGTCCTTTTCGAACCGACATTACGTGAACTTTTAGATATAAAATTATTTGTGGATACGGATCCTGATATTCGATTTATTCGTAGATTAAAACGAGATATATATATGCGGGGACGGGCGATAGAAAATGTGATCGACCAATATATGCAAACGGTACGACCGATGCACCAAACCTTTGTGGAGCCAAGCAAACGTTTTGCGGATGTGATCATTCCAGAAGGTGGACGAAACAAGGTGGCGATCGATCTATTACGAACAAAAATCACTTCATTATTAAGAAAATAGGGGAAGATATGCAATCAGGATGGCGTCCTCAAAATGGTCATATTGAAGTCGTTTGCGGATCTATGTTCAGCGGTAAAACGGAGGAATTGATCCGACGCCTTCGTCGCGCACAGATCGCCAAACAAAAAGTAGTGGTTTTTAAACCAAAGATCGATAATCGATTTCACAAAGAAAAGATCGTTTCTCACAGCAATCAAGAGATCCACAGTATTGTGATCAAAGATGCTGATGAGATAATACAGCATTCGGTATTTGCGCAAGTTATCGGGATCGATGAAGCGCAATTCTTTGATAACAATCTCATTGAGATCGTTCAGAATCTGGCAGATTGCGGCAAACGTGTCATCATTGCGGGATTAGATATGGATTACCGCGGTATTCCTTTTGAACCTATGCCTCAGCTTCTCGCCATAGCCGAAGACATAAGTAAAATGCATGCTATTTGTATGAGATGCGGAGCTCAGGCGAATTATACGTATCGCATGACTTCTTCAAAAGAACGAGTAGTCGTTGGTGCAGGTGAGGTCTATGAAGCGCGCTGTCGTCATTGTTATGAAGCCCCTGATGAAAAAGATGATATGAAGATCAAAGATAAGAATAGTGAATCGTAAGACCTAAGACGCAAATAATAATAAGTGTAGAGAACAGGCGCTTGTCAGGCAAAGGCTTACTGCGCCGAAGTAGCTTCGGCTACCTAGGCTGTACTCATAGAGCGAAGACTGATGCTTGTTCCTTTTTTATATAATCCGAAATAAACAAATTAACTTGAATTCATGCCAATGCTTGACTAAATTCACTGCTGGAAATTTAAAACAAACGGAGGAATGAAAATGGCTAAGCAAATTTTGTATGATGTTGATGCCCGGGGTAAACTTAAGAAGGGTGTTGATGAGCTTGCGAATGCTGTTAAGGTAACACTTGGACCAAGGGGACGGAATGTGGTCATTGAAAAAAGCTATGGTGCACCTTTGGTCACCAAAGACGGTGTTACAGTTGCAAAAGAGATAGAACTTGAAGATAAAATTGAGAATATGGGCGCTCAAATGGTCAAAGAAGTTGCTTCCAAAACATCGGATGTCGCCGGTGATGGAACAACAACGGCCACGGTTCTTGCACAGGCTATCGTAGCTGAAGGTATCAAGAATGTTACCGCAGGTGCAAATCCCATGGAATTGAAGCGCGGGATTGAAATTGCAGTTGCTGCGGTTCTTGAAGAATTAACAGCCATGAGCAAAAAAGTCAACGATTCAAAAGAAATGATCGCCCAAGTTGGTACGATCTCTGCAAACAATCAGGTTGTTCGCATGAGCAAAATGGGTAAAGAAAAAGAAGAGATTATTGACGTGCCGATCGGTGAGATCATTGCAGAAGCAATGTCAAAAGTCGGTACGGACGGTGTGATTACAGTCGAAGAGGCAAAAAGTGCCTTAACATCTTTGGACCTTGTTGAAGGTATGCAGTTTGACCGCGGTTATCTTTCACCCTACTTTGTGACAGATACAGAATCCATGGAAGCTTTGCTTGAAGATCCTTTTATTTTGATCCATGACAAAAAGATCGCAACCATGAAAGATCTTCTTCCAATACTTGAAAAAACGACTCAAATGGGTCGTTCACTTCTTATCATCGCTGAAGATGTTGAAGGCGAAGCATTGGCTACCCTTGTTGTAAACCGTTTACGCGGTACTTTAAAAGTCGTTGCAGTCAAAGCCCCCGGTTTTGGTGATCGTCGTAAAGCTATGCTTGAAGACATCGCGATCCTTACCGGTGGTACTGTTATTTCTGAAGAACAAGGATATAAGCTTGAAAATGCAACGCTTGAACAATTGGGTCAGGCAAATCGTGTCAATATAGATAAAGACAATACGACCGTTGTAAACGGCGCCGGCGATCCTGTTGCGATCAAAAGTCGTGTAAATGAAATTCGTGCCCAGATCGAAAATACCACTTCAGATTACGACCGTGAAAAACTACAAGAACGCCTCGCTAAATTGGCAGGTGGTGTTGCCGTTTTGAATATCGGTGCTGCAACTGAAGTTGAAATGAAAGAAAAGAAAGCCCTCGTTGAAGATGCGCTTCATGCAACCCGCGCGGCTGCCGAAGAAGGTATCGTTCCCGGTGGCGGTGTTGCCCTCTTACGTGCTTCTAAGGTTCTTGATAAGATAGAGAAAAGCCTTGAAGGTGATGAAAAAGTGGGTGTTGATATTGTAAAACGCGCGCTTTTATATCCCATACGTCAGATCGTAATCAACGCCGGACTTGAACCCGCGATCGTTATAAAAGAAGTCTCAGATCATAAAGGTGACTATGGCTTTGATGCCCGCAAAGAAGTTTACGGCTCAATGTTTGAATTTGGTATTGTGGATCCGACTAAAGTATCACGTGCCGCAATTCAGAACGCGGCATCTATCGCAAGTCTCTTGTTGACCACTGAAGCCGTGATCTGTGATCTTCCTGAAGAAAAATCTGACATACCTCCGATGCCCGGCGGTATGGGCGGTGGTATGGGCGGAATGTATTAAGACCGACCATAATTAAAGTTTATTAATACAAGACCCTTCCTGTGAAAATGGGGAGGGTTTTATTTTACTGTTTAAAAGTTTAGGAGTTTAAGGGTTTAAATGCGATGATGAAATTATACTTTAACCCTTAAACTATAAACAAAATTTAATTTCTTTATTCCCCGCCGATAATATGTTATTTTATCAAGATGAAGCATAAAAAGATATTCAGAATAATTTTTGTTTTTCTAATCCTTTCCCTTGCAATATGTGTGGGGGAATCGATCGATGAATATGATAAAAAGATCGATCAGGGAAACAATCGATTAAAAGAACTTGAAAACCAATTGACTACTTTGCGTAGTGAAGTCAAAAAATATCAACAGCAAGAGCAGGATTTAACGCGTGAGATGGATAATACTCAGCGTCAGATTTCATTGACCAATGAAAAGATCCGCATACAAAAGCGAGAGTTGGAACTGCGAAAAGCAAAAAAACGACAATTACAACAGGATTATCGAAATGCTCAAGGCAAAAGCGAAGAACTTAAAGAAAGATATAAAAACCGGGTGATTCACGCTTATAAACTTAAACCTAATCGTCAGCTGGACCTTTTCATAGATGCATCCACGCCTCGTGAATTTTATTATCGGATAAAATATATTTCTGCCGTGAATGAGGCTGATAGAAAACTATATGATGAAATTATTGATAATATTAATCTCATTGATACCAGAAATGCTCAGATCGACAGAGAAACAAGAGCTATCGCGAAAAGTGTGATTGAATTGGAAAATGAAGAGGAAAATCTTCAGGAATTAAAAAACGATAAAGAAGTAAAATATAAAAAGATATCGGCCGATAAAGCTTTAATCGCTGAACAGATCAATGATAAAGAGAAATCCATTAAACAGATCCGGGATGTTATAACAAAAACGCAGAAAGACAAAAAAGTCTATTTGGCACGTTTAGAAGAAGAACGAAAAAAACGTGAGATCGTCGAATTGCCCTTCAGTCAAAAAAAAGGAAAATTACCTTGGCCGGCCAAAGGAAAGATAGTTAGCAATTTTGGGAAACAAACGCACCCTGTTTTAGGTACAATAACGGAAAATTCAGGTATAGATATCTCAACTGTATCCGGTTCACCTGTTTTAGCGGTCAGTGATGGAATGGTCGTGACTATTACCTGGCTCAGAGGATTCGGGAATACTATTATTGTTTTACACGACGACAATTACTACACAGTATATTCTCATATTGAAAATATTGATGTCATGCAAGATGAATATGTAGATGCCGGTCAGCAATTGGCAACAGTCAGTTCCGAGGGATCAGTTAATGGAACACAAATGCATTTTGAATTATGGCACGAGCAAGAAAAAATAAATCCAAGTTACTGGTTGAGTAAATAAAGGAACAACATGCAAAAGAAACGCCAGTTAAAGAAATTATATACCACATTATTTAACGAAGAATGTATCTCACTTCAAGAAATGCCCCGTTCCGGTTCGTACCGTGAATATTATCGACTTAAAGGAGAATCCGGTAAAACTGTGATCGGTGTTTATAATGAAGATCGTAAAGAGAACATCGCATTTCTTTCTTTTTGTCGTCATTTTCGTGCGCATCATCTATCAGTACCTGAGATCTATGCCGAGGATCTTGATAATAACATGTATCTACAGGAAGATCTTGGCGATCTAACCTTGTACGCCCATTTAACGGAAGTATACAAAAACGGTATTTTTCCACAGGGTTTGATCGATCTTTATAAAAGTATTCTCGAAGAACTACCAAAATTCCAGCTGCTGGCAGGTAAAACGCTGGATTTTAATAAATGCTATCCACGCTATCGTTTTGATCGACAATCTATCATGTGGGACCTTAATTACTTTAAGTATTATTTTCTTAAGCTTGCCAAAATTCCATTTGATGAGCAGGAACTGGAAAATGATTTCAATATTTTTGCCGATTATTTGCTGGAAACCGATTGTGAACATTTTCTTTACCGTGATTTTCAATCACGCAATATTATGCTAAAAAACGGCAAGCCCGTTTTTATAGATTTTCAAGGTGGTCGTTACGGTGCTCTGCAATATGATGTTGCCTCAATTCTTTATGATGCAAAAGCCGATATTCCCCAGTATATCCGGGATATGCTTTATGAACACTATCTTGATGTTCTGGAGAATTATTACAAGGTAGACAGGCAGGAATTCACCAAGTATTTTCATGCATATATTTTGGTACGTATCATGCAAGCAATGGGAGCTTATGGTTTTCGCGGATTTTACGAGAAAAAACAACATTTTTTAAAAAGTGTGCCCTTTGCGATCGAAAATATTCGCTATCTGCTTGAGAATATGGATTTACCCATTAACGTGCCGAACTTGATGAATGTTTTAACAAAGATCACCGAACAGAAAAGGCTGATGAAATTCGGTAGAAGCGACTCCGATAAATTAACACTCGACATCAGCAGTTTTTCTTTTAAACGCGGGATACCGGATGATACTTCAGGAAACGGCGGGGGATTCATCTTTGATTGCCGAGGGATCCACAATCCGGGCAGATATGAAGAATACAAACAAATGAACGGTAAAGATAAAGCTGTTATTGAATTCCTTGAGGAAAACAGCGAGATCGGACCATTTTTCGATCATGCTAAAGCCATGGTGGAAACGACCGTGGATGATTACGTAAGGAGAAAATTTACTCATTTGATGGTTGGATTTGGGTGCACCGGCGGGCAGCATCGTTCAGTTTACTGTGCGGTAAAGTTAGCGGAATATTTTAAAGACAGGGATGATATTATCGTCCAATTAAATCATTTTTAAAGGAATTCCCATGAAAGGAATGATCCTAGCGGCCGGTCTTGGGACGCGGATGCAACCCATGACAAATATTATGCCTAAGGCTCTGGTCAAAGTAAATGGCCGGACCCTCTTGGAACTGGCTATTCAAAAATTGTTAAAAGCCGATATTGATGAGATCGTCGTGAATGTTCATCATTTTGCAGATCAGATATGCCATTACCTGAATGAAAATAATTTTGGTGTAAAGATCCATATTTCGGATGAGCGGGAAGTTCTTCTTGGCAGCGGCGGCGCTCTGAAGCACGCACAGCCCTTTCTTGACGGGGATGAACCGTTTTTTGTCTATAATGTTGATGTTATCTCAAATATCGATCTTTTGGCTATGCAATATCTGTACCAAAACAGCTTTGCACTTGCTGTGTTGGCTGTCAGAAAACGAGATACAGAACGCTATCTTTGCTTCGACGATGCTCATCATTTACAGGGATGGAAGAACATAAAAAGCGGAGAATTAAAAGGGGAAGACGGTCATGAATATGCTTTCAGCGGTATCCAATTACTTCATCCCGAACTTTTGCATCGAATGCCCGAAGGAAAATTCAGCATTATTGATTTTTATCTAGAGATCGCTAAAACCGGGACGATCCTCGCTTATGACCATAGCGACGGTGATTGGCTGGATGTTGGAACGCCCGAGCGGCTAAAAAAAGCGATCAACACAAAACTGTAATCACCCTGAATATCGAATCAAGAGCATTCGAATAATCGAACATATGAAGTGAAATCGAAAATTGATAATTCTTGTTTGTTATTTAGACAGTTCCGTATGGTAGTATATCATTTCCCAAAGGAATATCAGCTCCGTAGCAACGACATCTTTTTGAATGTGCAAA
>JAIPIT010000019.1 GCA_021734505.1 Fidelibacterota bacterium
TATCATCAGAATCAAAAGTGATGCTGCTGATAATGGATCCGGCAAAATCATCCGTCCAGTTAATGATCTCTTCAACAGTTCCAAGACTTCCATCTGTGTTGATAGGGTAAGCCATGATCGATTTTTCAAGTGATCTCAACGTATCGCCGCCAACATAGGTAGATGCAGTATAAAGTTTATCATCATAAACTTCACATTTTGTGTATTTGTAATTAGTGTCTAATATTGCAACAGCTTCATTGGTCATATCATGATCAGTTGAATATATTTTATTTTCGCTTACAAGATAGATCTTGCCATTATTTGCGAAAGCAAAATCATTAAGCGGGTTCTTATCCGGATTAACCTTATGTCGATCTACGGCACCATCATATTTAACAATATATTCTCGTAAGGTATAATAAAGGTCACTTCCCGCTGATCTCATAGCTAAGACGTTCATTGTACCTGAGAAAGAAACGTCATTCACAAGTGTAACTGAATCATCGGCAGTAATGAAGAACATGTTTTTATTAGCTCCGAGAGCTACCCACATATCACCGCTTTCGTTAATTGCGATCTTTATTTTAGGTGATTCTGTAACAAGCGGTATCATATTAAGACCAGAAGAAATCGTAATCAGGTTCGTGGTATATTTGGCATATTCAAAACATCCGCGACGATCTACCCATATCTCAAGAGAATCGGAATATGTTGCCGGTGCTTCCACGATCAATTCGGTATTAGTGGCGGCTATTGTTCTACCGCGACCTACTGTCGTACCTTTTTTAAAGTAAACCAATACTTCATCGGCGGCATCGCCAAATCCTGTACCTGTAATCGTAATATTATCAATACCACCCAACAATGCGGTTACATCCACACTTGAGATCGTTGGGGTCGGTAGTCCGGTATCATCGGGGTTCCAGATAGGATCCGGCCATTCATAACACCCTGTCAATGCCAGGACAACGATTAAGATCAAACTAAGACTCATCAATGTCTTCTTCATTTTAAATCCTTTCATTTTTATCTTACAATAATGAATTTCTTATATACGGAATCACCTTCACGATAGATAAGTTCTTTCGTCGGGTCACTATCCACATAAATATTTTCTGTTACTTCAATAAATAGAATATATACCCCAGCAACGGCGATCTGTCCGCTGGAAGTTGTGATCTTCCATGCTTCATCCCCACTGCCTGTCTGATGATCGATCTCCTGGATCAAATCACCGCGTTCCGAATATATTTTCAAAACACATTTACCCGGTATATTATAGAACATGATCTTATCATAACCATCGGCACCCGGAAACTGCAATTGTGTTGCATTGGGTTTACGTGAATCAGCTTTTAGGTTATAAGGATTAGGAACAATTCTGATATTTTGCAGATCTTCACCTTGAGGCCGACGAAGAAAAGCGGCTCTTTTTGTCTGTGTATAGGCACGACCACTTTCCAGTTCACCCACAGGGTTCAAACTTGCATCTGTATTTAAACTACCGTCTGAAAATGCGGTAATATAATAGTAATATGAAAATCCGCGAATAGCATCACGATCTTTGTAATCGTAAATAATGGAATTTCCCGTACCGGCACCACAAGCATAGATCTCATGATAAAATGAATCTACGGATCCCATAGCACGATAAATACGGTAACCGCCAAAATTTGCATCACTTTCAGAAGGACTAGGTTCCCATCCCAGATGAATATTGTCACCTTCGGAATTGATCCTGAAAGTTGTGGGCGGTTGCGGAGGTTCCGCAATGACCAGATCATTTCGGAAAGCTGCTCGTGCTCGTTTGAAAGTCTGGAACAGTGAATCACGGCCGGTATATAACCATTCGTTTTTATAAGCATCACGATTTGTGGTAGCCGAACCATTGGGTAATTTAAGATTCGGGCTGTTGGCAAGCCAGTTTTCTCCGACCTCAACACATTTTTTTCTACCTAGCCCGCTAACCGCTTCAACAAGAACAATGCGAACACTCTCGCCAATTTCAAGATCGTAGGGACCAAAAGTAAATAATGCTGCCGCACCACCACCATCATTTTTCATGGTAACTTCATATTTTTTCTGTGGTATTTCATCCCCGTAGGGTTTGTGCATTGCATTGACACCTACCATGGGAATCGTATCACCTTTTCCGGCGCCATCAACTGAACTGCCATACACATCGGACCACGTTAACATATTATATAGATCTTCCGATCCGCTTTCATTCAATTCATAAACAGAGGGATATGTATCACCACCGTGCCAGCTAAGAAGCGGTTGGCTGGTGTCATCGCTTTTATCTGTAGCTGATTTATCTGCATGGATAAATGCCATACCACTAAATTGTGGAGCTGTTAAGCGACCGGCTTTACTGTTAAATAGACTTCCCTTTCCGCCATCAGGGGCCCCAATGTGATCCCAAGAAGATGATGCAACTGAGCTTTGTCCCAACCAAGTCCAAAAACAACGGAGACTATCGGGATTATAGTTTGATACATCTTTCATATCCATAAAAGAAACCCATTGATCTTTTCCATACCCAATTGCACCATCAACAGTATAAACAGCTTCACGGCTAGTATAACGAGGCATCATCCCGAAAAGCAAATCTTCAATGTTGTTATCTGGAAGTTCAATTTCTTCATCGTAATCAGTATTACCTGTATTTTTTAAGACATATTCGGTAATAAAGTAATTATCATGATATTCCTGACTATAAGCATATACGGTACGTGTATATTCTACACCCAAATAAGTATTGAAAACATTAACAAGCTTTCTGTCATAACTTACATTTGTACTAAAGTAATCGTCAATATAATCTGCTTCGATCTTCTGGTTAAAATCTACCTCAACAGTCGGTGTTAGAAATTTGCCAGTTTGATTTAATACCATCGGGAATCCATAATTCGGATCTAAAGAACTGGGACTGAACATGATGCCGAGATGTTCATAGTAGTCGCCTTTTGAATCGGTAAATTTCTTACATACCATCCACTGGCGGTCAATCACATGAGTATCGGTATAAGGATACCATGCCGGCCAACGAAGGCCTTCATAATATGAAGTATTATACGCCCGTTCACACCCGCCGGCAGAGAAAGGAGATTGCAAAGAACCTACATTGATGTACTTTTGTAGTCCCGGATCAATATAGCTTTGCCCGAACGCCATTGCCGAGAGCAGTATCAATACTGCAATTATTAGAATTTTATTTGATATATTCGATCTAAACATATATTCCTCGAATCATTAGAAATTAAGTGTTATACCTAAGGTGATCTTTCGTGGATTCAAGAAGGTAAAGCTATCAATATCGGGCATATTAATATAGGCTTTATCTTTGAATACTTGATCAACAAGGGTTTGTTCGGCTGCTATAAATCCGCTGCCGTCCCAGGTGAAATAAGATTCACTGGCATTATCGTAATACAGTGCCATTGTGTTTCCGACGGTTGTGAGCGTGCTTATATTATTGATACTCACGATCGGAGTATAGTCAACACCTTCTTTTCGAACGTCGCCGATCTTATCCATACCCTGCTCAATACCCAATTCATCACTGAAATGCAATGAATTAAGATAATCATAGCGGTCATAGGTATCAGAGAAACCGGTATAGCTCAAACGTTTTGTATTCAGCACATTGTTAATATCAAGGAACAATGATACACTTACAGGTTTCAGATTGATCTTCTTTGAGATCTTGATATCTGTCATATAGTAATCTTTCCAGCGGACATTATCTATTACATATGGATCATCCGTCTGGCTGTATGTCGTAATTGAACCCGCTTGCCATTCGAACATTATGTTAGCAGCCCAATCACCGGTGATCTTTGGATCTAAACCGAACAAGCTGTAATCAGCAGGGGTACGGAACAGGAAGTATGATTCAAATAGAGGAATCGGTAAGGTACGTGTCTGATAATGTGTGGAAATATGGTTATCACGATCATATTCCATTTGTTCCGTCGGGTTTTCATAATAACGTGTATTACCATAATACCCATACGAAACTACCTGATATGTATAGTTCATGTTAAAGAGGAAAAAATCACCGTAGCTTTTCTTTAACTCAATTTCAAATCCACGAACATCTTTATAGTTACGTGCCGTCGCTACCGAGTAGCTGACCTTATGATCCATACTGGTATAGTATGTCCAGGCCGGCTGGTCAGTAATATCTTTGTAATATCCTTTCAGTTTGAAAAGATAATCATCGAACAGGCGATGTTCATACCCCAACTCATACTGAATAGTACGACTGTAAGGGAGCTCGGGATTACCGAGACGGTTGATCTGTCCGGTACCCAGTCTATCAACTACGAAACGGTAGCGTGACTGTGCAAGAGCATTGAAATGTCCGTAATTGAAATAGATCTTTGCCCGTTCGGAAATAGGATGAGAAATTGCAAAACGAGGACTTAAAGCCATGATGGCTTTCGTTTTAGCCGTGGGTGCAAGACTGTCAATATATGGACCGTTCGATGTGTTCAGTAATTCATCATAAAGCTCATAGTCATACCATTCGGTATTTGCTTGTGACATATCTAAACGTAATCCAAGGTTGACAACCATACCCTCAAATTCCAATTTATCTTGTGCATAGGCACCCAAGCGCCATGGATCCTGGAACCACTCATTGTAGTAATTCCAGAACATGTTGGTAGGATGGTCATTCCATGCATTAATATAATATTGGGTATAAACAAATTTCATACCCGTCTTGAATTCATTATTTTCATTGATCTGATTCTTATAATCGGCTTTTGCACTGGTGGTATAGTTCTTACTGCGGTCAGTTGCAAAACCACCCCAGTCGGTGCGCATGCCAACAACATCTTCATAACCACCGATATGATCACCATCATCAGTATACCAATAACCGTATGGTTGTTCATCCAGAAAATATCCGGGTACAACTTCAACATTTTTGGTCGTATCGCGTGCTGCAATACGCTGAGTATAATAATCGGATCCCATATGCTGCAGATCCACTTCGTAATAAGAATGGTCATTCAGTTGATGTGTCAGTCGCATGCCGATACTGCTTCGAGTAATCTCTGTAGGGCAATATGTTGCATCCATAAAGACATAATAGTCCGTATTGGCAACACCCGTGACTGAAGAAACCGAATGAAAATAATCATCACCGGATGGTAATGAGGTCCACGATGCATATGAAACAGATTTTGTTTTACTTAACATCGCGGAAATATTCAATTTGATCTTTGGGCTAATATCACTTGTCAGTTTCAGTGTTGCTTTGTCATCATTGTAAGTATCTCTTGCCAAGGGAATCGCAAGGGCCTCTTGTTCACCGCGATATGATGCAAAGAAACGAAGATTACCAAGAGCTTTGCCAATAAGCGGAACAGGACCGCCTACACCGACATCTATGGTGTAATCCGGACTGACGATATTTGCAGAACGACGATGTTGGTACTGATATACACGCTGCCAAGCAGCGGCGGTAAGATCATTGTCATCATTTTCATCTTGTAAACTGCTTAATGAGTAATTGTTAAAACCTTCCCATGATCTGTTTGAGTTTCGTTCATAAACATCCCATGGAGAATCTGTGTAAGCAGCATTGCCATCATTATCGACAAATGGCTCACCGGTGTCCCATTGCCCGTTTTCATTAATATCCGTATAATCTTCGGAAGCAGTACCCCACCAAGCAACTTCATCATCGTTGTATGGACGGCCATAGTAGCCATCTGCAGCCGTTAAAACCGGTCCGAAATATTTTTTATTCAGCCCCGCATAACGAACTGTTACAGCAGCTTCATATTTGTTTTTATCACCTTCTTTTGTCACAACATTGATGACACCTGAACGGGCATTCTCATATTCGGCGTTGAAACCACCGATCTGAATATTTACTGCCTGAACAGAGTTGATACTCACAGTTGTGTAAGGAATATTTGAACGCTCATCGTTCATACTCATTCCATCGACAGAAAAGGCCGCTTCATAAGCGGAAGAACCGCGAATATTGAAGTTTTCATCAATACCCGCCTCCATACCAATCACATCACTCATGCTTTGTACGGGAAGAGCCTTAATTTGATCTGATGAAATATCCGTCTGACTACTGGCCACATCCACCTTAATAATTTGTTTTTCGGCGGTTACAACCACTTCGTCTAAACCAATCACTTCTTCAGACAATGCCATATTAACTTTCGTCGTCAGGTCAATGCGAACCATTACACCTTCCATGATTGTGCGGGTATAACCCACCATGGAAGCGATCACATTATAACTGGCAGGCGGAACATTCAGGATAACGAAATATCCGTTATCGTCTGTAAATGACCCCAATCCGGTTCCTTGGATCATAATATTCGCACCTACAAGAGGTTCGTCATTTTCCGCATTGATAACTCGACCACTGATCTTACCAAAGGTCCCTGCCATCAATACTGATGTTAACAAGACAAGGCAAATAATAATATTTAATATCTTGCGCATAATTCTCATCTTTTATTATTCAGTTAATTTAAAACGTGAATCCTATTGTGAAACGCTGTACATCGACAAAATCGATTGTCGGCGTATAGGCGTAATCAACAACAATACCTTTAATATTCAATCCGACACCAAAGCTCAAAGCTTGAATATCTTCGCTTGTACGGTAGCCAACACGTGCAAATACGAGATTTGCATAGCCATATTCCAGACCAATATTCAGCTGTTCCGGGTGAGAGCGATAATGCAATGCATCAACTGATAATTTAAGAGATTGATTTTGCGGTTTTTCAGGTAAAATATCCAACACATCCATTGCAAGTCCCATTGAGAAAGTCAAAGGAAGCTGAAAACCTTCATCTTCATATTTGATCTCGCCCGAGAAATTTCGAACACTCATACCAAATGCAAGGCTTTTCCAGCCGGTATAATAAAGTGTACCAAAATCAAAGGTCATCCCGCCGGCAATGTTTGATTTTGTTTGCAGACTATCACCGTAAGGGACAATACTTTGGCCCAGTTGTTGAACTGCATAACCAACATTACCACCAACAGCAAATTTATCTGTCAGGGAACGGGCATAACCGACACTAACGGAAAGTGCTGTCGGATTCATTGTACCGGTTTCAACGTAACCGTTATCATTGGGGGCAACGACCGTACCTTGAACTTCACCATAGTCAATATTACGTGCAGTAATACCGAAAACGCCAATACGACCGTTCATAGGACTGAAAGCAACAGAAAAAGCATTATGTTTGATACCCGCAATCCAATTGTTCTGGCTGGCAGTCAAATCCATTGTCTTGGTCATTTTGGCTGCTGATGCAGGATTATAGAAAAAAGCCATTGAATAACCTTCAATCGCTGTCAAGGCTTGCCCCATAGCAGCACCACGACCATCTGTAGCAACAGAAAGAAATTGCATTCCTGTCTGAGCCAGTTTTTGGTCATCAGCCCATCCGAATGAGCATGCGATTAAGGCTAGAAGGATTATACTAATAATTCGTTTCATCTTAAACTCCTTAGTATCTAAATGAATTAGCTTTGTTTATTAGTTAACAACGGCAAAAAAGTAATTTTTGCCCTTGTAGGTCGCGTTTTCCGCTTTTTTAAAGCGAAGATAATAATCACCTGCATCCAAAGAGTAGGTATAATGTTCACGAATTACAGAAGATCGATCATCGCCCTTGAAGACCATTGCGCATGCCGGACTGACACCGTAAACATCATAGTCCACGATATCTCCATTGGCATCCCAAATAGTAACAGCGCCATGAATATCCATATAGATATCAATTTCTGCTGCGGCTGCCATAGTTATACTGGCGTATCCGCTAAGAAATGCACCATTTACATTAATACGCATTTTGTCTGCGCTACCCGGTGTCAGGGCGGCACCATCAGCACCAAGAAGTGCTAAAAATGTGCTGTCTCCACCAATAAATCCTGTTGCAGTATCCACATAGGATTCTTTCCAATTAGCATTTACTGCCTCCAGGATCACACAATCAACAGTGTCTAATGTTGCCGAAGTATCATTTGCAAAAATATCCAGAGTGGCCGTTTCGGCAACTGTTGGGATATGCGTTGCAGGAGTATAGATACAACCTGTAAGCGCTATCAGCGTGATAACTATTGAAATAAGCAATACTTTTTTCATACTACTTTCCTTCCATTAATATTTTCTTGTTTATCTAACTATTATAAATTTCTTAATGATCTGATCGCCAACACTGAAGTACGTTTCACCCGTGGCATCATTGATATAATCTTCAGTTACAGTGATCAACGCAATATATACACCACTGACAACGACCTGACGGAAATCCGTAATGGAAACCCAGGCTTCATCGCCACTGTTGTTTATATGTTCTTTTTCCCATATCTGATCCCCGCGCTCCGTGAATATTCTAATATTACATTTTGGCGGAACGCCATAGAACATGATACGGTCAGCTTGTCCGCCGGCAGTTCCAAATTGCATTGTTTTTGCACGAACATGATAGGGATTCGGAACAATACGAATATCTTCAAGAGATTTACCCGGCAAACGTTTCAGCTGAGCCGGCGTACTTGTCAGTGTATAGAATTTACTGCTGCTTAGAACACGGCCATCTCCATTTTGAGTTCCGTCATCATATGCTTCAATAAAATAATAGTAATCAAAACCGCGAACCGCCGTACGGTCATCATATTCACAGAAACCCGCATCGATTTGGTATGCTGCCGGATTTGTTACATCAAGCAATAAATGATAAGTTGAATCATATTCACCCAATGCGCGATAAATGCGATAGCCGGCAAATCCCGGAGAATTCTCGCTATTTCGTGCCCAGGCCAGAGTAATGCGATCACCACCGGGAACAACGGTGAATGATTCCGGTGTCTCGGGAGGAAAAGCAACATTATAACCGGATTCATAATTTTCAACAGCACGATGGAAATATTGGAAGAGACTGTCTACACCTTGAGCAACTACATTATCTTTTTGAGCTAAAAAAGCATTGTAATCCGGATCAGTTGTTTCTACGCTACAATATATTTTACCAGCATTCCTGCGAGTTTCCATATCAATACTGCCTACCGCTTCGGCATATACGATCTTAACCGATTGTCCGGGAGCCAAGTCATAAGGCCCAAAACCATAAGCCGCCGATAGACCTCCGGTGTTACCGGGCCAGTCGGGCATATTGGTAAAGGGAACTTCGTTGGCTTCAATAACATATTCCGCATGCGATTTTTCCAGAAAACCTGCAGGTTCGATACCTTCCATATATTCATATCTTGCTGTCATTGTATTCGCATCATACTGATCCATATTGTTCGTATGGGGTTTTAAGTCACTGGCAATGGACTGCCATGCCACCGGCTGATTGACATCATCCGTTGGGTCTGTCGGGCTTGTGTCCGCATGGATTATAACAATACCCGGGAATTGTACTGAAGTCAATCTTTCATCACCTTCGCTATAAGGAGCGCCAAAGTCATCTGCGTGTGACTTGGCTGGTTTTGTACAACTTCCCTGCCAAGAGAAAACTCCGCGGATATCGGTAGGAAGAGTTTTCATAGTGCCTTGAATATTAATATCCTCTGTCATACCGGGGCCCCAATTGCCTTTGCGGCCAAAAGCATGATTCATGGTATTACGGCCCCAAGCAGCTGCCTGGGGTAGAATACCTAATTCATATTCAGTTGCTTCGCGGTTCACGGCATAACGGGCTGTCCAGTAAAAATACACATCATTCAAGGTTACCGGACTTGTTGTTGTTGCTCCTGCAGCAGTAATTACGCCATTATTTGTAAATTCGTATTCATATAGATGATATGCCTGATGATAGTTATTGGAGAAGGCCATCACCTTACGGGTAAAGGAAATACCCATCGACGTATTAATCCGGTTAAAGATCATTCGGTCACAGGGAAGATCGGGATCCACTTCATCAAGAGTAGATTCCAAATAAACCAATTGGTTTGCGGGAGATCCGTCCACATAAACGGCAGGTCTTGCTTTTTTCCCAATCAGTTTATATTCCATATTAAAAATGGCACCCTGATTATCAACCTGTCGAGGACCGATATTGACCACTTTATTATCATATCTTATTCCGGAAACCGGATCATTATAACCGGCAGCACCGATCCATAGACTTTTTGCGCATTGGACATCCTGGTTATCGTAAAGAGCAGGATAGCGTAAACCGTCTATTTGATCTTGAGTAGCACCGGTTCGGCCGATCTCAATTTCACATCCTTCTGACGAAAACCAGTTTTGCATATTGCCGATCGCCAGCCATTTAATATCACGCGCCGGCAAGACAACCATACCCAGGATGAGCATGGCACTGACCAACACTTTTATTTTACTTAATTTCATATGTTTACCCTTTATTTCTATTTGCATTAACGGATTTAGAAATCAAATGACACGTTTACGCCAAAAAAGATGTTTCGCGGGTTCAGGAAGGTCAGTGCTTCAAAAGCCGGCATATTAATATAGGCCTTATCTTTTAAAACCTGCTCAACCGTAGCGTTATTTTCTGGTAGAAAAACGCCATTTGTGAAAACATAGTAATCATCGTCTGCGTCATTAAAATACAAAATACCATCTTTACCGTTCGTGAAAGTGGAAATATCTTCAACGTAAGTCATGGGCACATAGTCTACGCCCAGATCACGGTAGTCACCGGGACGGTCTTCGCCGGGGATATTCCCGTAATCCAAAGGATCACCCACTTCAGCCGGGAAGTGCAATGAATACATATAATCGTAGTAATCATATGTATCATAGTATGCCACGTTGGAGTACCATCGGGTATTCAGTACATTCGATATATCGGCAAAAACTTTTAATGAGATCTTGTCTGTGATCTTCAGTTTTTTTGATAATTTCATGTCTATATTATAAGAATCGACATATTGTGTGTTATACGTAATGCGTGCACCGCGAATATCTTCAGCATTCTGAGGATTCCATGTGGTATAGGAACCGGCAGTCCATGTGGGAATAAGAGCCAGGTGCCAATCGGCAAGCAAGGCATTTGAGAGATATTTTGGTGTATGAACATCTATATATGCTTTAAAGCGTGGTTGCGGCAACGGTTTGCTTTGATAAGGATTATCTTCCAAGTATTGACGATTTTCAATATCGTTATCATAGAAAGTGCCTACACCAAAGTAACCCGAAGAGGATACGCGGTATTCAAAATTGAGCCAACCGGTAAACCAATCTCCGACTACTTTTTTCAATTCTATCTCAAATCCGCGAATGTCTTGATAAAAGCGGTTGTTTAGAGCAGAATAATTGACCTGACCGCCCAGTCCGACATAATCGGTCCAGCTGGCCTGGTTCTTAATATCTTTATAGTATGCGGATAAATGCACAGTATACATATCCAGCATTGACATATCAAAACCCAACTCATAGGCAATAGTACGTTCAAAAGGTGCCTCGGGATCACCGAGATAATTCAATTGCCCGCTCATCTCACGTTCATAACGGAACATGGTTTGCGTATTGATCTTCTGGATAAAATGTCCATAGTTGAAGAATAATTTCGCATTTTCCGAAATGGGATGTGAGATTGCCAGAACAGGAGTCAAATACCATTGTGCTTTTGCAGTTTTAACAATTGAATCCGGCATGGTATCTTCATTAAAGTTGCCCGTAAAAAATGTCGGATCAAACATGGGTGGGAAATACCATTCTGCATTGGGATTAAAGTACATTGCTTTTAAACCCAAAGAAGCATATAAACCTTCAAATTCCAATTTATCTTCAGCCCATGCCGTTAGACGATAGGGTTTATAATGGAAATCATTCCATTCATTACCATCAGGTAACATTATGTTTACCGCACCAAAATTAATATGTACATCTTCAAGTTGGAACTTAACACCGGCATTGAATTCATTGAATTCCGATAACTGGTTTTTATAATTAGCATTTACCAGGTAGGTTGCGGTAATGGTAGAATCCCTGCCTGCACCCAGCGAACCACCGGTTGATAATTTGCCATCAATACTGCTTTCATTGTATGGCCAATAACCTTCGGGGGCTTCATCCATAAAATATCCCGGAAGAATTTCAATATTTTTAGTCGTATCGCGTAATGCATCAGGACCTGTCATATAACGGGTTTGAGTACGGGAAAGAGAAACATCAAAGAAACTCTTTTCACTTAATTGCTGAGTATATTTCCCTGCGAGAGAATTATCATAGCGACGCATATGTGTGAAATATGACCATGTAAAGATACGCCAGGGAACGGTGAATCCGGAACGATCTAAACGACTTGCAAGTCCGTAGGCACTTGAAAAATAGCCCGAGTAACCTTGTGTTGAATTAGATGTTCCATCCACAGATCCCATACGACCTGTCAATGATAATTTACCTTTATCTCCAACATCAGCTGTTAATTTGAGCATCCCGGACTGATTGTATAATCCATCTGTCGTCATGGGAATAAGATACATCGTTTCTTCTCTGAAATAAGAAGCATAAAAACGAAGTTTTCCAAGACTGCTTAATCCGGGGACCGGACCGCCAAAACCAATATCCATATTATAATCAGGTTTGTATATCTGGCCGTCTTTACGGTGTTCATACTGGAAAACCCGTTGAGCGCCTGCGGCTGTCAGGTCATCCCCATCTCCTTGGGTTTGCAAGGTCTTTATTGCAGTGCTTTCCCAACCATTGAAATAATTTCCATTCAATTGTTGGTATGAATAATTATCAAGCGGTTCATCATAACGATAGTTGCCGTTGACATCATTTAAAGGTTCATGCGCATCCCAGGTACCATTCCCGTTCAAATCTGTAAAAGATTCGCGGGATGTACCGGTCCAGGCGACATCATCATTTAAATATGGATACAGCCAATATCCGTCAGGATCAAAAACTGAAATTCCATAGTTTTTCGGACCGGCAGGGCTCATTCGCAATGAAACGGTCCCGGAATATTGGTCAACATCACCCTCTTTAGTTACAACGGAAACAACACCGGAGCGTGCATCATCGTAACGAACCGAAAACCCGCCGGTTTGAACCGACACTTCGCCAATAGCACTTAAGGGAACGGTCGTAAGAGGTTCGTTGGTACGGGCATCACGTTGAGAGACACCATCTAACATAAATGCAGTTTCATCAGTTCCGCCACCGCGAACGCTCATACCGGAAACACCGGCTTTTAGGCTCAGAACTTCCGAAATGGTCGTAACGGGCAGTGCTTCTATCTCATCTGAAGAAACGTTTAATTGACCGCTTGCATTATCTTTTTGAATAAGGTCACGTTTTGCCGAAACAACAACTTCCTCACCCACAAAAGCTTCTACTGTCATATCAAAATCCACAGTAACCAGACGGTCGATCATGACCCTGATCTCACTGTTTAGAAATCTTGCATACCCTACATAGGATGCTACCAAGTCATAAGTTCCCGGAGGTATATTTAAAATAACAAAATATCCTTCGGCATTTGCTGCTGCTCCCATGGATGTACCACTTAATAATACATTTGCACCTGGAAGAGGATCACCCGTATTGGCATCACGAACAAAACCGGAAATTTTTCCGGTAGTTCCCGCAAACGCAATACTGACAACAAGCAACATTGCTACTAACAATTTTACTAGCCTCATATAACAACTCCTTAGTATTTATAAATCAAATCGACGCAATTCCGTGTAGTGTTTCTTATCCAAATTGTAATTATTATCCAATCAAAATAATTTATACTAATTAATAATGTTTGTCAACACATTATAGCAATTCGCCCTCGAAATTCTGAATAATTTGCTTCGCGGCATCATCGATCTCTTGTTTCTTGATAACTCTTTGTTTGTCAGGGACTTTGTTTTGTTCAATTCGAAGCATGAGTTTAATTTTCAGTACTTTTTCCATACAATGGCATATAATTTTTTCATTCCGCTTAATTGTATTATGTGAATATTCGTCTTCAACGGCAAGTATCAAAGCTCCGTTTTGAACATTTGTGATCCCGACATTACAAAGCAAGCTGGCAACTGCCGGTTTTTGGGGTTGAATACACTCGATCACACTTTGCCACTTGTCTTTTATTTCTTCCAAACCTACAGATTGTATATCGTCTGTAGAATCAGGTTCCGGCAAATCATTCGCTTGAGATACTACTTCTTTTATAGGTATCTCTTCTTTTTGTGGCGTTGCTGCGCTTTCTTTTAAATTACCATTCAGTATCGGACTGCTATAGGTCTTAACTGCCGGCTCTTTTACAATTTTTGCGTTTTTTACGATAGGGGTTACATTTGAAACCGGTACCGCCGCAACAGGATCAATTGCAGAGGATGTTCTTTTTAATTGTCCGATCAAATCATCAAGCTGTCTTAGATCCTGTAAATTAGACAATTTAATAAAAAGTGTTTCGACTAGGATCTTTGTGTTTGAAGAACGTGATATTTTAGTCATTTCATCATTAACAATTGAAAGCATTCTGATCAGAGTGTGCGTGTCCTGAGTTTCAGCCAATTCGGCGTATTCTTTTTTAAGATTTTCGGTCGTGTTCAGTATATCGGCGGAACCGTGTGCCTTGACCATATAAAGATCCCGGAGAAAACCGGAGAAAACCGAAACGAATTCAGCAAGATCATAACCTTGCATCAACATATTATCAATAAGTTTTAATGCTTTATCAGCTTTGCCGTCCACCAGTGCATTGAACATGGCAAAGAACACTTCTTCACGGATCACACCTAAAATATTCAAGATCGATTCGTAACTGATCTCATTATTTGAAAAGGCAATAACCTGTTCAAGGATACTTTCACTATCACGAATGCTCCCATCCCCTTTTTTAGCGATCAGGAGTAAAGAGTCATCGTCAATTGCAATACCTTCTTGTTTGGCGATATTTCGTAATAGTTCCATGACTTGAAGTAAAGGAATGCGTTTAAATTCAAGGCGCTGGCAGCGACTTAAGATCGTTGGTAACACTTTATGTAATTCTGTGGTTGCAAAAATGAAAAGAATATGTTTTGGCGGTTCTTCAAGAGTTTTTAAGAGAGCATTAAAAGCATCTTTGGTTATTTGATGGAATTCGTCAATGATATAGACTTTATATTTTCCATGTGTTGGCGGATATTTTACCTGTTCCCGTAGATCACGAATACTATCAATACCGCGGTTTGATGCGCCATCGATCTCAAGGACATCCATACTTCGTCCTTGAGTGATCTCTTTGCAGGTAGAACACTCGTTACAGGGATTCCCATTTTTAGGATTTTCACAATTCACCACTTTAGCAAGCAAACGGGCTGTGGTCGTTTTGCCGGTTCCTCTTGGTCCGGAAAAAATATAGGCATGTCCCAGTCGATTTTTTTCGATCGCATTCTTTAATGTAATGGTAATATGTTCCTGACCGATAACATCTTCAAAACGCTGAGGACGATATTTTAGACTGATAACCTGGTGACTCATGACATGTTTCCCTGCTTATAATGTAAAAAGACCCCAGGTTGCTTGTCGCGCAATGTAAACGCTTACCGCTGCTTCCTTCCGGACCTGACGGGGTTCGGCGGATACGCCGCCGACGAAGGCCTGAGGTCAAAGTAAAATACTCATTACAGAAAGATAATACAATTAATTTTGCGCCTAAATTTGGTGATTGGTGATTGGTGATTAGTGATTGGTAAAAATATTTATTTTGAAGAATATTACATATACCTATTATTGATACATTATATCTCACCCTCTCACCCTTTTGTGTTCATAAAAAAAGGAACAGGCATGCCTGTTCCCTACATTCCACATTTTACGTCTTACGCCTGCCCTGCGTAGCCTTGGCGAAGCAGGGTCTTACGATTCACGAATAAAACTGTTTTACTCAACCTTTTATCTTACTATATTTGTAATGAATTTATATGGAGATAAATCGATAATGAAAAAAGCTCTTTTGCTTTTCCTTCTTGTTCTACCATTTTTTCAGTGTGCATTTCAGGAAAATGCCGCGCAACCTGTAAAACCTGTACCTGCATTTCTTGAAACGCAGTTTGATCAATTATATTCAGATAAAGCATTGGGATTTAATATTGAAGACGGTCATTTCGTTTTCCGGATTTTTGCCCCTCGGGCCAATATGCTTGAACTTGCACTTTTTAAATCTGCAAAAGGGCAAGCCTATGAGACTCATCACATGATCAGAGATGATGACGGGGTTTGGGAATATTCTACCAATAAGCGTCTATGGAACAAATATTACGGCTATTACATTTCCGCCGAAAACGGCAAAGGTGATATTTTTAATCAAAACATTCTGATCCCGGACCCATATTCAAAGGCCGTATCTACGCAGAACAATTACAATATTAACGCACGCAGTTTCATTTATAAAGATAATTTCGATTGGGAAGGCGATACATGGGTAAAACCGAAAGACCCTCGCGATCTTATCATTTACGAAGCACATGTACGCGATCTCACCGCTCATCCCTCAGCAGAGACAGATGCGCCGGGGACATATTTGGCAGCGATCGAAAAGATCTCTTATATTAAAAAATTAGGTGCCAATGCCGTCGAATTTCTTCCCCTTCATGATTTTGCCAATATTGAGATCCCCTATCGAGATACCACTACCGCTCTATTTAACACTTGGAATCCATACGCACGTAATCATTGGGGATATATGAGCACTTTCTTTTTTGCCCCGGAGAATTACTATGGTTCAAAAGGGAATATGGTAGCCGATGCCTATATTGACGACAAAGGGAAAAGTATTGAAGAACTAAAAACATTGGTAAAATCATTGCACCGATCCGGTATCGCGGTTATAATGGATGTCGTCTATAATCATACCAGCACCTATGACCCCAATCCATTTAAACTGATAGATAAAAAATATTATTATCGTTTAGATAAAAATCGGGATTTTATTTCCATGAGCGGTTGTGGCAATGATTTCAAGACCGAACGTCCCATGGCAAGAAAAATGATCATAGAAAGCATTCTTTATTGGATGAAAGATTATCACATTGATGGTTTCCGTTTTGATCTGGGAGCAATGATCGATGACGAAACACTCACTTCCATCATTAGGGAAGCAAAAAAAGTAAATCCAAATGTCGTTATTATCGCAGAACCCTGGGGTGGCGGTAAATATAATCCCGAGCATTTTTCCGAACTGAACTGGGCCAGCTGGAATGACAGGTTTCGTAATGGAATTAAAGGACAGAATCCTCACTCCCGCCCCGGATTTATTTTCGGCAACTGGGACGAAGGTGTCTCCCGGGGAGATGCTTCGCGTTTCCTGATGGGATCATTGAAGGATGACGGCGGTCAATATGCAGATGCAAGACATGCCGTGAATTACCTCGAATCTCATGATGACGAAACTTTTGGTGATTTTGTGAGAGTCTATTTGGGCAAAAGCAAAGAAAACACCGTGATCACAGATCTTGAAGCTCATCACATGTTAACGCCCGAAGAACTGCGCTATCATAAGCTGGGTGCTTTTATCCTTGGGACTTCCCAGGGCATCGCAATGATCCATTCCGGACAGGAATTTGGAAGAAGCAAGGTCATTGAAACAAATGAATACCTTGATGATCATCAGGGTATGATAGACAGAAATTCCTACAATAAAGATAATTCAACAAATTATATCAATTACAGAATTGCCAAACAAAATCAGGAACTCATCGATTTTTATGCTTCTGTCTTTCGTCTGCGTCAGGTCTACCCGCAATTAAGGAAGGCCTCTCGAGATGCGTTGGAACCCTTTTATGCAGACAGTGAATTCGGCCTGGGTTATCGAATTATCCCGGAAAACAGCACTGAGAAAGAATTGATCGTCATGATAAACGGTTCTCAAGATAAAACGGCTTTTTATAATCTACCGGGGGGTATGTGGTCCTATTTATTCTCTACCGATCCTTTTGCGGATGAACGAGTATTGAATTATATTACTTTAAAGCCCTCCTCCGGTACCATACTGATAAAACATTGATCCACATCATTGAGATGTGTTCTCAATACATAGTAATGGGGTAATACACGATTTTTATAAGGAGATCGATATGCATGTTGTAGACTATGTCATAGTCGGAATTTATTTACTTGCCATGGTTGTGGTCGGTTTATTGATGCAGAAAAAAGCTAAAGAAGGAATTGATTCCTACTTTTTGGGAAACCGAAGCTTGCCCTGGTGGGCATTGGGTGCTTCGGGTATGTCATCCAATCTTGATATTAGCGGAACCATGATCATTGTCGCTTTGATCTATGCTATTGGCGCTAAAGGATTTTACATTGAGATTCGCGGTGGTGTCACTTTAATTATGGCCTTTCTAATGATCTATATGGGTAAATGGAATCGTCGCTCTAAGGTCATGACCGTCGCCGAATGGATGAGCTTACGTTTTGGAGATAATCATCAAGGTGATACGGCCCGACTGATTCAGGCGATAACCTCTATCATCTTTACTATTGCTATGATCACTTACTTTGCTATCGGTGGTGGTAAATTCCTGGATACTTTCCTTGGCATACCTGATTCCTGGAATATCCATATCGGGAGTATTGTGATCGGCACTGAATTCTGGGCGGCCTTTATTTTGATCGCAATTGCGATGATCTATACGGTAGCTTCCGGGCTTTACGGTGTTATCTGGACTGATGTTTTCCAGGGAGTTTTGATCTTTCTGGCTATTATCTATATTGTTGTCAGGGCTTTGGGAATTGAATTGCCCGAGCAATTTGCCGTTGCAATGCCATTGAAAGAAGGTGGCTTCATGCAAGTGGGTACAACGCTGAAAGAGTGGGTAAACTTAGCGCCACAGTGGCGCATGAACATCCCGGTCGAATCAGATTATTCTATGTATAATGTATTCGGCGTTTTGGTTATGTTCTACTTGTTCAAGGTTATCCTTGAAGGTTCGGGCGGGACCGGGAATTATATGATCCAACGCTATTATGCAGCAAAGAATGACAAAGAAGCCGGCTTGCTTTCATTGTTCTGGACCGGTTTGCTTTCTTTCCGCTGGCCATTTATTGCCGCATTGGCTATCTGGGGAATTTCACTCGGCACTCAGATCACTGACCCGGAAATGGTCTTACCGACCGTTGTTGCAGCACTTCCCATAGGTATTAAGGGATTCCTGATCGCAGGACTTATGGCGGCGGCAATGTCAACATTTGACTCGACCGTTAATGCCGGTGCCGCTTATTGGGTAAAAGATATTTATCAGAAATACATCAATCCGAACGCCGACCATAAACATCTGATGAGACACAGTTACGGAGCTTCGATACTGATCGTTATCACCGGTCTTCTTTTATCTGTTTTCATCAAAAATATTAATGAGATATGGTCATGGATCACCATGGGACTGGGTGCAGGATTATTGATCCCGCAATTGGTCCGCTGGTACTGGCACCGTGTGAACGGCTATGGTTATGCCATTGGTGTTGCCAGTGGTATGCTGACAGCTATTCTTTGGAAAGTTTTTATGAAAGTGGGGATTATCCCGGATGCTTTAGCCCCTGAATACTATGCTTTCCTCGTTGCTTCCCTCATGTCATTACTCGGTATTATTTTCGGTACTCTTGCAACTCAGCCGACAGATGAAAAGACAACACAGAATTTTTATAATGTTACCCGCCCGTTTGGTATGTGGGGAAAATATAAAAGAAGTCTTTCCAAAGAGAACCAGCTTGCCATTAAAAAAGAAAATAACCGTGATATACTTTCTACGATCCTTGCCGTTCCATGGCAGTTGTGCCTTTTCATGTTCATGATGAATCTGGTATTCAAATCATGGGGTCAAGCGCTTTGGCTCGGTCTTATCTTCGTTGCTTTGAGTGTTGGCTTGTACTTTACTTGGTATAGGCATTTGTCAACTGAAGTAACGGTGGATAAACCTGCCGAATAAATAATAATGAATTGAATTGTAAAAGCCCTGTTTGAAAAAACGGGGCTTTTTTGTTGTGGTAGGTGGTGAGTGGCCTGTCCTTCGTCCTGCACATCGCAGCTTAAGCTTGATATAAGCTCACAGAGCATAGAATACAAATTCCATTATTTATTGGATATGAAAAAGAGCTCAGAATTCTGAGCTCCTACTTTTGTCATGGAACAGGCATGCCTGTTCCCAACACCAGTTACCAGTTACCAGTTACCAGTTACCAGTTACCAGTTACCAGTTACCAGTCACCAGTTACCAGTCACCAGTCACCAGTCACCAGTCACCAGTTACCAGTCACCAGTCACCGGTCATTTGTCACTTTCCGCCAAAATCTCTTTCGTCTTCAGCATTTTGAAATTCGTTGGTATTACTGCAATACCATAGAGTAATAGCCCCGCGATCAATATCCAGCCATTTCCATTGAAGAGAACAAAATGATCTCCCCAGCCTATATGTTCAAAGACGGATAGATTGGTAAAAAAGGGATGCCATTCTTTAGCTATCAGGCTTTCAGCCAACATATAGAACGGTGTTGTAAATAAAAAGACAAATGGGGTCATGCGACCCATGGGATATTTTTGTTTTGAAAAAAATAATTTTACTATTATGTAAGCAATCACAATATTGATCAAAAATTGAGGAAAGATCAGATAAACCCAGCAACCGAACAGAACGCCTATTGAACCTCCACCTTTAAATTTGTAAAAAATGGGGAATCCATGTCCATAGATCGCAGCAATACCGACCAACATAATAGCAATGAACCCGGCTCCTGTAAAGGGTTGAACCAGCGAAATGATCGGCGCAGAAGAGAAGAATAACCAGCTATACAGCATCATGACCAGCGACCCTTTCATCGTGTCGCCCAAAAAAGTCAACGTACCCCAGAATTTTCCAACTTCTCTCATTACATTTGAAGTTCCCGGATTGCCATTTCCAAGCGTTGTTATATCAACACCCTTCCCTAAACGAGTAAAAATTCGGGCATAGCTAACAGACCCTGAAAGGTAACCCAGTATCAAACCGGATACCAATATCAGATAAAACATAATATTCTCCATTCTTGATTTTTATTCTAAGCCAATGAGCAATAATGCCGTATACTGCCCGCCAAAGCGAGTTTCAAACTCAAGATCTTCAAATTCTTTTTCCAGTTTAGCTGTGATCGGTTCAAGATCTTCAGGTTTTACATTGTCGTTATAATAAAAAGAAACAGTCATACGCTCATCGGGGTCCGCATTACGGATGGAAGTAAGTACGACCGGATCAAATTCTTCATCTACTGCGATAACATTTCCATTCATTACTGCAAAGTAATGGTTTACGGGTATATTGATCCCGGCAAATTTAGAATCTTTAACGCTTTGATAAATACTAACGCTATCCACGAGCTCCATGGATGAAGTCATCTGTGAAAGATTTTCTTCCCAGCTAAGGTTCTTAACAAAACCCATGATAGCCGCTACACCCTGGATCACATTTTTACTGGGAAATATTTCTATATGTTTTGTTGTTTCGTTCTTGACCAATTGTACTGCGGGAATGATATTTTTATCGTTTGCAAGGACAATGATCACCTCATAGGGCATCTGATTAATATGATTTAGGATATCACCTGTCTTTGGAAGGTTTTTTCCATAAACCAGTATGTCAAGATCCGGTTCAAAATCATGCAGAATACTGCGGAAGCCTTCTCCGGGGACCAAGGCCAGAACACCGATCTCATTCTCATGTCTGAAACGGGCAAATTCTTCTTCGATCTGTTTTTGCATATCTTCGATCTTCTTGTTCTCTATGACCCCATAAGTGGATAATTCCTCAATGACCTCATCGGGTGTATTGGTATGGACATGCAATTTAATTATATCATCGTTCACAAGTAAAGCAACACTATCGCCAATATCGTTAAGGTAAGCTTCAATATCCTTAACTTCAATTCCACTTCTGCGAATGGTCAATTCGGTGCAAAAACGGTGCGATATTTCCATCAGCTCTTCGAGATTGGAATCTTCATCGGGTTCAAAACGATATTCTGCTTCATTTTCAATTTTTATTTCTTCGCCGGCCATTCTGCGTTTCATGCCTTCCATTATAAAAACAAACCCAAGGGCACCCGAATCAACAACACCCGCTTTTTTAAGAACCGGTAATTTCTCGGGAGAAATAAAGACTTCTTTTCTTGCGGCTTCAATAGCCATTTTGATATGATCCAATACATATTCCGATTTAGTATCTTTCATCGCTTTGGCAACAGCTTCAAATACGGAAAGCATCGTACCTTCACGAGGGGTGGATACGGATATTTTTGAGATATAATGACCGTGAAAAAAAGCTTCGGTCAGAATATCAGGAGTAATATCGCCATATTTGAGAATAACGTCTGAAAACCCACTAATAAATCGAGATAAAATAAAGCCGGAATTCCCACGGCTGTTCATAGTGCAAACATTTTGTAAAATCCCAAGAATTGATTCGTAACTTACTTCATCCTGTTCTCTGATCGCCTCAATGGCAGGCTGGAAAGTAAGTAACATATTCACACCTGTATCACCATCGGGAACGGGAAAAACATTCAGGTTATCGATCGTGTGATAATTTGCTTTAAAATAGTCCAAGCCACCTTCAAGGGCTGAGATGAATTTATTGATTTTCATACTGCTTTCTTTTTTAATTACGTTCCAATAACATAGCCCATTTCAAAATAATCGGGGCCCAAATGGGGCATATGTGCAAAATTGGAATAGTTTAGTTCAAAATAGAGATCCCAGCCATGTTCTTCTGCTGCATTTTCGAGCAATTTCTTCATGTATAAGCATTCTTTATCGTGGCTGCCCACATAGGACATTGCAAGAGTAAGTTTTTTACTGTTCTTTTTTTCCATCTGCTCGGTAATGGTTGTAATAAATCGGGCACAAGCTTGTTTGTAATTTCGGGCCTTCCCCATTGCCTTTATCTCCCCGGATCCGGGTACTGCGGATAATAGTGGCATGATCCCCATGGCTGTTCCCATAACCGCTGCAGCCAGTCCGACCCGGCCTCCGCGATGCAGATAAAACAGATCATAAAGCGCACCCATTACATGAGTGTTTTCACAGTTCTTTTCAAGAATAGCATAACATTCGTCTCGACTTGGATTCTTGCCTTTCGTTTCATTTAGCATGGCAATAAGCTGAACACCAACACCTGAAACAAGACTTCTACTGTCAAAAGCTTTCACATCATATTCGGGGTGGTTTTTCAGGGCGGCGTGGAGAGCATCGGCAGTTGCCTGAGTATTTCTTAAAGCCTGCGTGATCAACAGAATTTCTTCATTTTTATGTTTTTCAAAGGCTTCAACGAATTGTGCTTCGCTTGCCCCTACCGTCGTGATCTTGTTGTTCTTATCGCGCATCAACTCAATGAATTTTTCCTTTTCTTCACGCCAATTGGGCATATCCCAAGATTGCGGGTATTCCTCACCGTTCATTAGAACGGGCATGTCGATAATGGTTAAGCCAAGTTCTTTTATGCGTTCGGGCTCGAGTTGACAAGTGCTGTCAATAATGATCTTCATTGTCATTCCTCCTGATTTGCATTAATTATAAGCAAATTATAAATTTTATGCTATGATTTTTATACTTAGCGCAAACATAAGAACGGGAAGTAGGGTCAGTGGACAAGGGTTGGTGAAAGACATGGAAAAATACCCTCTAATCTTTAACATTTTTATGAGCGTTATGTGGTTTAAAATATAATTTAACTTGTTTAAAAATAAACGAATAAAAGCCCTATTATATATCTATTATTTCATCTGCATTTTGGAGATCAGAATATATTTCTAAACTAATAGCTTCTGAATTTTGTTTACAGGCTGCCAGAGACCTCAAAATATATCGTTTTGCAATATGAATTTTTCTATTCTCTTTTCCTGCTTCATCTATTAGTAAATAACCTGTAATCAGGTAGCTATACATCTCTACCAGATCTTTAGATGCAGCATCTTTAAAAGTTTTATCATTTTTTTCCTGAACAAAACTTAAACACTTTTTATAGATGCTTCGAATTTCTTTTAAATGGTTAACCAAGTCTGCTATTTGACCCTCATAGTTCTTACTTTCATATTCGTCAAACATTTCTGAATATAGGTCATTTACGACTCCGCCAATAGCTGCTACGACCTGTAATTGAGAAGTGCCTTCATAGATATTGGTAATACGTGCATCTCTTGCCAGGCGTTCAACATTAAATTCCTTCATATAGCCTGTTCCACCATGGATCTGCAAAGAATCATACGTAATTTCATTGGCAGATTCAGTTAGAATAAATTTACACATTGGCGTTAATAAGGCGGCGATTCTATTATACTTTTTTTGTAATGCCATTTCTTCTATAGCGGGCTTTCCATCTGCTTTTAGATGTTCAATACGTTCAATAAGCTTATCACGCAGATCAACAGCTCTTGCAGTAGCATATAATAAAGAACGGTTTGATTCCAATGTAGTGCGCATATCGATCAGTAAATTTTGCACTGCCGGAATTTCAATGATGGCTTTCCCGAATTGTTCTCGTGCTTTTGCATATGATAAAGCTTCTTCGTATGCTGCTTGAGATATACCCATCGCCTGCGCAGAAACACCCAAACGGGCACCATTCATTAGATCCATTACATATTTAATTAAACCGAGTTTACGCTGTCCGATCAATTGACAAGGCGTGTCATTAAATTGCAATTCACAGGTAGGTGAACCATGAATCCCCAATTTATTTTCAATTCTTCTGACAATAACGGTATCATCACCATAGCAAACGAACATACTTAACCCACGCCCATCAATAGTGCCCGGTTCGGATCTTGCTAAAACGAGCAGGATGTCACCACTTCCGTTAGTAATAAAACGCTTTACTCCATTTAATTTCCAGTTGCCATCCTCATCCTGATATGCTTTCAAATTTACAGCTTGTAAGTCTGATCCTGCATCAGGTTCTGTTAATACCATGGCACCTGTTGCTTTCCCGGCTGAAAATTGGGGTAAAAACTCGTCTTTTTGTTCATCATTGGCAAACTTATTTATCGTCTCACCAATATCTTGTAAGCCATACAGATTCATAAGAGAAGCATCTGCCCGCGATACCATTTCGATAGACATGGTATATATTGTCATGGGCATATTTAGTCCGCCATATTTTCTGGGTAAAGTAAAGCCCATCATATCAGCTTGTGATAAGCGTTTCATCGCTTCCTGAGTCCCTTTGGCATAAGTGACAACACCATCTTTAAAATGGGCGCCTTCTTCATCAACTTCTGCTGCCAGGGGAGCTATTATATTCCCGGCCAGATCTCCAATTATTTCCAGTACTTTTTTATAGTTGTCTTTAGCTTCGCTATAATCACCGGGAGCATAATCAAATTTATCAGCATCTTTATAATTGTCTTCAATAAGTTCGCTTATATATTCCAAATCCATGTTTTCTAATTGGAAAACAATATCTTTATTGTCTGTAAAAAAATTCGGCATAAGTTCCCCCTACTTCAATTTGTTTTTATATGCTTCGATCAGGGCGGGTATGATTTTTATTGCATCACCCAATATTTTATAGTGACAAACACCAAATATCGGAGCATCGGGATCGCTGTTAATGGCAATGATCTTGCTGGATTCATCCATGCCGGCTCTATGCTGAATAGCTCCCGAAATACCTGCGGCAATATAGAGTTTAGGACGCACCGTCACACCGGTCTGTCCTACCTGTCGTTCGTGTTCAATAAAACCGGCATCAACGGCCGCACGACTTCCTGCCACCTCACCGCCAATTAAATCTGCCAGCTTTTTAAGCAATCCAAAATTTTCTTTTGAGCCCATTCCGTAACCACCGGCTACAATGATGGGTGCGCACTTAAGATTCACCTTACATTCTTCCTGATGGCGATCAATGATCTCTATGATCTTATCGATCTCTTCCCCCACATAAGGTATTTTGGCGATCTTCCCTTCAAGAGGTTTATCCAAAGCGGACATTTCCATGACACCCTCGCGAACAGAAGCCATTTGGACGGGATTATCCGGTGTAATGATCGTAGCTACAATATTACCACCAAATGCGGGACGAATTTGCAACAACAATTTCGGGTATTCTTTTTTCATATAAGTTACATCTGAGATCTGAAGATCGGTACAATCCGCTGTCAATCCGCTCAATGTATTGGATGCAACCCTTGGCGCGATATCTCTACCGACAAAAGTAGCCCCAAAAAGCACGATCCGGGGTTGACGCTCTTTAACAAGTTCACTGAGTATCCTGCTGTATGGCATGGTCAAATATTCTTTCAGATCAGCATGTTCTACTACAAGAGCTTCATCAGCTCCATAATGGAATGTCTGCTTCGCCAATTCTTCCAAATTGTCGCCAATAATAACAGCTTTTAAAGTACCGTTTAATTTTTCTGCGAGTTTTCTTCCTTTTGAAAGGAGCTCAAGACTGACATCAGCTATATTGTCATTCTTTTTTTCAATATAGACCCAAACTTCATGTGATAATTTATTCATAATAGTCCTTATCCGAAAATATGATCATTCATTAGGGTATCAATCAACAGTCCTAAACCCTCTTTTGTAGGTTCAATGCTTACATGATCTCCGGCAGAAAGTACAACAGATTCAATTTTGTGAACTTTGGTCGGTGAACCGGGAAGGCCACAGCGTTCCAGATCCACATCCAGATCTTCCGTAGTAAGTTGCTGTGGAATAAAATTCTTATATGCCATTACACGTTTTGCTCTAAAAGGGCGCGGAACAGATGCTTCTTTTACAACAGTTAAAAGAACCGGTAATTTTGATACCAATACTTCACAGCCGCCATCTATCAATCTTTGGACTTTTATACTATCATCGTTCAACTCAAGAATTTTTTCGGTATAAGTTATTTGTGGTAATTTTAACTTTTCAGCTGTTTGAGGTCCAACTTGGGCCGTATCACCATCAATGGCTTGTCTTCCGGCAAATATCATATCATAGTTACCGATTTTATCGATAACTTTGCTTAACACATATGATGTCGCAAGCGTATCCGCGCCGGCAAACTGACGATCTGTGACCAAAATAACATCGTCCGCACCCATATAGAGACACTCTTTTAAAAGCTCAGCAGCTTTGGGCGGTCCCATGGTAACAGCTGTTACTTTACCCCCATATTGATCTTTTACCTGTAATGCAAGCTCCAGGGCAACTTTGTCTTCCGGATTAAAAATAGCCGGCAATTTTGCTCTATTGACCGTTCCATCCGGTTTCATGACATCACCGGAAATATTTGCAGTATCAGGAACTTGTTTAACTAAAACAATAGAATTGTAAGTCATATTTTCCCTTCTGTGTGTGTTTTTTATTTTATAACTGTGCCTTATAAAATAACCCCGTTCAATTTATTATAACGGGGTTATTTTTACAAGATTTAATTCTATTTAGAAATTTGGCTTAATAATAGCACGCTTATTTCTGCCTGTCCCCCGCCCCGACAATTCGGAGTGGCGAAGGAGGAGCTTCCGGCTCAGGTTCCGATCACATAGCCCATCTCATAGAAGTCCGGACCCATATGAGGAAGGAGAGAAAAATTGCTGTAGTTTATATCTACTTGCAGATCCCAATTCAACTCTTCAGCAGTTTTTTCAAGCACATCCTTCATATGCAAACACTCTTTGATATGCTCATTGACATATGCCATAGTAACTGTCAGAATTTTACTCTTTCGGGCTGCCATTTGTTCTTTAATTGCATCAATAAAACGGGCATTTGCCTGTTTAAAATTGCGGACTTTGCCGGTAGACTTCAATACCCCGGACTGAGGAGTTGATGATAGCAAGGGATACAAGCCCAACGCTGTTGCCATGGCAGCTTTAGCAAAATTGGTTCGTCCGCTACGATGCAGGTAGAACAGATCATATAGAACGCCAACAACATGGGCATTGGCACGATTTTTTTCGAGAAGTGCATAACATTCATCGCGAGTAAGTTTTTTCTTCTTCATCTCCCGAAGCAAGGCGAGTCCCTGAGCACCGACACCGGAAGCAAGTATTTCCGTATCAAAGGCTTTTACATCGTATTCAGGATGCTCTTCCAATACTTTTCGCAACGAATTACCTGTGGCCTTAGTATTGTTTATTGATTGGGTAATAAGCAAAATCTCTTCACCTTTATACTTTTCAAATGTATCAATAAATTGCTTTTCGGTGATCCCGGATGTTCCCGCTTTGTTTTTCTTTTCACGTAATAATTCGATGAACTTATCTTTTGCTTCCCTGATATTGGGCATGTCCCAATTTTGTTCATATACTTCCCCATTCAAATAGAGCGGGTAGTCTATTATACCAAGGTTTAACTCTTTAATTCGCTGGTTCTCTATTTGACAGGTACTGTCAATGATTACTTTCATGATATTTCCTCCTATGTGTTAAGAAAGTATAAGGAATAATATTTTTTAAAGCCAATTAATTTATTTAATTACTTCTGCCGGTTTTGCGTGACCAGGGTTAACATTTATATTGTTAATCTTGCTATTATGCTTTATTTTCACCAATCAAAAACAGACTGTCAGAACCCATTTGGAGTTATATATGAAAAGATCATTCCTTTTTAGTATCATGTTAATGTTTCTCTTTGGATGTTCATCGGAGCCAGTCCCGCAATTGGATATTATTCCTGTGCAATTTTTATTTAGCGGTGACTCTTCAAATATCGCTGTTCAAGACATGTTCTATTCCGAGGATTACAGCGCATTATCATTAAAAGATCAACCCGGTATAGAAGCAAATTTCTCTGCTGGTAATAATGAATTGACCTTGTATGCCGATAAGGATTTTTCCGGGTATACAACCCTTCCTTTTCTGTTTAACAATAAGCACTATGATCTTCCGGTAAAAGTAGTGGAGCGTAAATACATCACATTTACTTATGTCCCGGAGTCAGAAGTTAAAAACGTCAGTGTTTTTGGCAATTTTAATTTTTGGCTGCGCAATCAACTGATGATGGAAAAAAATACTGAAGGTATTTTCTCAATTACTATTCCTTTTGAACCCGGCCAATATGAATACCTTTTTGCCGTTGATGGTCGAGAGATCCTTGATCCTTCTAATCCCCTTTCCGTCCCTAATGGACTTGGCGGCTTTAACTCTCCGTTAAAAGTTGTGCCCAACTTCAGTGGAACCCGGCCATTTTTGACGCCCAAGGATTACACAACAGGAAACGAATTGGAATTAAACTTTATTATCATTCCTAATGATTATAAAGGCGACATAGCACTAAATGGTATGATAGCATTAATAGACAACCATCGTCTGCCACCCTCCCGCATTAAAGTATCGGAGGAAATTGTTTCTTTAAGAATACCTGAAACTTTGGCACAAAACAGCCGTCGTATTCGCCTTGTATGGACAAGTGATATTACAACTTCGAATCTTTCTGAAGTGATACTGGAAAATGGTGTACCTGCCGGAAATGGCGGACAATTCAAATGGCAGGATGCCATCATATAT